>CAIRTT010000642.1 GCA_903881535.1 uncultured Armatimonadota bacterium | reverse complement strand
TGCTTAGCGCGCAGATCAGACAGTTCCTTGCGTAAGCGCTCCGCCTCCCGTTGCTCATCCTCAGCGGCTTTCTTCGCAGCCTCGAGGCGCAGCATGACTTCGGCAGCATCCGCGCCCGCAGAGCCAAGGCTAGCCACGGCGGCATCCACCACGCGGTTCGGCATCCCAAGGCGACGCGCAATGTGAAACGCATTGGATGAGCCCGGAACGCCCTGAAGCAACCGATACGTTGGCTTTAAGGTTTCGACATCGAACTCAACCGCGGCATTCTCAACACCATCCCGCGAATAGGCAAACTCCTTCAACTCGCCGTAGTGTGTCGTCGCCACGATGCGTGCATTATGGGCAAGGAGCTCCGTCAAAATGGACTTTGCCAGCGCGGCTCCTTCGGCAGGATCCGTTCCTGAGCCGAGCTCATCGAGGAGAACTAACGCCCTCCGGCCACACACCTTTAGAATTCTGACGATGTTCGCGACGTGGCCGCTGAACGTGGAAAGATTCTGTGCGATGGACTGCTCATCTCCAATATCGGCGAAAACCTGCTCGAACATCGCCAGCTCACTGCCAGACTGACAGGGAACCTGGAGGCCACTTTGGGCCATGATAGTGAAGAGTCCCAGCGTCTTCAGCGTAACGGTTTTACCGCCGGTGTTTGGTCCTGTGATCAACAATGCCTGCGCCGTCGCACCAAGTCTTACGGTTACCGGAACGCACTTTTCGGGGTCAAGCAGTGGATGCCTACCCTGGCGGATATCGATGCGGCCTTTGTGGTTTAGCAGTGGCTCACATGCATCGAGGTGGACGGCATATTCCCCTTTTGCACACGCAAGGTCAAGGCCACCGGCGACCTGAATCGCGGACTCAAGTTCGCTTTCCCGCTTCTTCACCAGCTCTGTGAGGCGCTGAAGAACCTTATCCATTTCGCGTTGCTCAACGGCCTCCGCTTCGCGTAGCTCATTGTTTGCCTCAACGACTGCGATCGGCTCGATGAACGCCGTCTGACCCGTTGCGGACAACCCATGCACGAGTCCCTGAAAAACGCGTTTGTGCTCAACCTTTACATTAAGACAACGACGGCCATCCCGCTCCACAACCTGTGTGTCCATCAGCATCGTGCGTGTCGATGAGCTTGACAGGATGGATGAAAGTTTTTCATCGATGCGCTTTACCAGCATCCGCTTACGGCTTCGAACCGCGGCAAGTGCTGGACTTGCGGAGTCGAGGATATCTCCCGAGCGTCCGATGGAGCCATCGACGGCACCGGTGACCATCGGGGAATCGACAATGGCATCCGCGCGTTCAGCCAGCAGCGGCGCCTTCTCCGCTTTCGCCTGAACCCAGGCCTTTAAGCGATTGCAGCCAACGATCGTGTTTGCGACTTCGATGAGCTGAAGCGGGAGGAGAAGCTGTCCGATATGCGCTGATTGGAGTGCGCGACGAATGTCGTGGATGCCACCAAACGGGAAACGGCCATGTTCATCGATGAGGCGACGCGCCTCGGATGTCTCCTGTTGTAGCTCACGGACGAAAGCGTGGATCACGGTTGGTTGGACGGAGAGACAACGCTCCCGGCCAAGCTCGGTACTGGCATATTCTGCCAAGTGGTCAATTACCCGAGCATATTCTAGAACACGAAGCGCATGCGGATCAAAGTCAGGTTTATGTGGCTGGTCCATCACCCAAGGTCCAAATCGGCAACCGCGGCACTCACCGTCTCTGGCGTGCAGCACTCGAACCGACTGGTCTTGGATGTACTACGTGTCAAGAGCGCCGCTTCAAGAATTTGTCCCTTCTCAAGCGCTCCCTCAAAGGCTGCTGCAGGTGTCAAGCGAACTCCGTTGTCATCGACATCCCCGCCTGGCTTGCGCGCATGACGCATCGTGTTGTACGCATGTGCCCACACTTTTGCCGCGAGCTGGATCGCTTCATCCAAGGTAGAAGGCGCTGCAGATTTGAGGATGTCTTTTGCAACTTCATCTGCAGACCGGACGCCCGTAATCACAGCGCTTCCCTTGCTGATGCGATATTCGCCATCGTAATTCAGCGTGCAAAATAGATCATCAGCCGGGCTATCGTGGAGTTCTGCAAAGAGTGCGCGGATGGTAAGCGGCACTGCGCGCTGGTCGTTGTAGACCTGCTTTACTGCAGGCGAAATACCAAAGCCAACGAGGCGGCTCAGGCAGACATCATCCTCAGAGCGTTGAAAACCCTCACGGTGTGCGGAATCAATCGCCGCAATCCGGATCGATTCAACATCGGATTGGCGCCCCATTGCTCCGTAAGCAATCCGGTCATAGACCTCAAAAAGCTTGCGCTGGCTGCCACGGAGGGTGAAGAGAACGATGCCATCCGGGCACGAGATGCCGACGACTGGGCTGCCATCCCGCAGCTGGTCATCTACATAGTCGTTGCGCTGCTGAATCGCATTTTGAAAATCGTAAAAGTTGTAGGACATCAGGTTGCCTGTCAGATACTTGTCGCGGTCGTTGTGGATGCGCCAAGCGCTACCCGGATTGCATCATCGGAAATTTCGGTCACCCCAGCGGCCGTTACGGTACGCGCAAGTGGGAGAACCTTTCCTGCACCGCCGGTTGCGCTGTCAAGGTCAGCGGCGATTTCAAGGAGATGGAGGGCTTCGGCGAGGGCAGTTTCGAGCGTCATTTCGCTGAAGTTGCCTTTTGTTCGCACGATGTACTCAAAGGCTCCCCGGATCTGCACGCTGCCCGAGCCAGCTGCTGCGTACTCGAGGTTTTCAAAGCGCGCGCCAGCGGCATCATAGAAGAAAATACGTCCAGCAGCCTGCTTTTGGTCATAGACAGCAATGACCGGAATCACGAGGCCGCCGCTCATCGCGCCGCCAAGGTTCCCAGCCATCATCCGGCCAATTTCGTTCAGCTTGCCATCGAGGCTTAGCGACTGCAGCTGTGAACGTTCGTAGTACTTGAAGCTGTGACGGAGGAAGCGGACGAACTCGATCGCCTTGCTGAAGGCACCGCTGATCGCCATCAGCATCGTGTCATCCAGCGCCAAAACCTTCTCAGCCTTGTCGTACATAATCGCGTTGCCACCGGTTGCACGGCGGTCGCCAACGGTTAGGACGCCATCCTTGAACTTGACCGCAATGACAGTCGTTCCGTGGACAGGCTCGGATGCGAGGCCATTTGTGTGGGATGTTACGCTTTGATGCGCATCGGTTAGCGTGAAGCCGGTGAGGCCGGCAAAGTCACCACTTTGCGGGTGAAACAGGGAGACATCCACGTGCTATTGCCCACTTCTTTGGCGGTAGTTACGACCGAGCTTAGGGTCCACCTTACGCATCCGGTCCATGATATTCCGGCTTGTCGGACGGTCGACATCGGGGGTTACCGGACCAGGCTGCTCGGGGCCACGCGGGGCTGGATCAGCAGGCGAAGGCCGCTCGATTCTCTCTGGGGATGGTCCATCTGGAAATGCAATCATAGTCACCTCTGTACACGTATCTTACCCGCCGGAGGCCCGCTTGTGTTCCGGGCTTACCGGATGCTTTTTAGCGCAGCGACAAGAGCATCTGCGGTGGAGCTGCCCTCAAGGGCGGCCGCAAGGGCATCGGCAGCCACAGCGGTAAATGCATGCAATGTTAGTGCCACATTCTGCCCGGACTGCAGCCGAAGCGTGACCTCATCCCAGCTAATCGAGACAACGGCATCCGGCAAATGGCGAGCGATATGTCCACGGATGATGGCTTTTGCAGAATCCTGCGGAGGCTGCTCCATCAACAGGCTGATGGCATCATCGGTGACCAGCGTACGAACATCCCCGGCGTCGAGGAGTGCAAAGTGCAGCCCGGCATCCGGGTCGATGTCATGAAACGCAATGTCAAGGCTCTGGATGATGTCGGATTTGAAGTCGACACCTTCCTCTTCGGCAAACTGGGTCAGGAGGGTGTATTTCGCAGCCCAGTCGGCACGGTCAGCCACGGACAGCGGGTTTGCAGCGTAGTCATCCAGAAATGTCTTCCACGTGCTAAGGACGAGGTCCGTCTGAGGATCGGTGCCTTCGTAGCGCCGGCTAAGCCCAAGCAAGGAGTATTGCACTTCGAGAGCCGTTGTGAAATTGCCATTTTTTAGCGCGAACACTGGCAGGGTAAGCGGATTTCTCGAGATTTCCTTGATGGCCGCAAGCGGGTCAGCCAAAGCGATGTGTGAGAGGTCTACGCCATCCTCGATCAGGCGGAGGACGAGGTGTGTTGTCCCGCATTTGAGGAATGTCGCGGTTTCGGAGAGATTGGCATCCCCGCAAATGACATGGATGCGCCGCAGCTGGGTTGGGTCATCGTGGGATTCATCCCGGGTGTTGACCAGTGGCCGGTTATACAGCGTGTCGACGCTTGCGATGACTTTGAAGAAATCGGCACGCTGTGAAAGCTGAAAGTCGATGCCGCGGATGCCGGCTTCCTCACAGCCGGTCTTTCCGGCGCCTGTGTAAAGGATACGCGTCGCAAAGTGTGCTGGTAGATCCCGGATATAGGCTTCGATGTCCACAGACCGCAACGCCTGGTAGCTCTCATGGGTCCCATAAGATGCCCCATTGCCATCCGAGTTGTTCTTTTGGAGGCTGACCAGCGTCCCTGTCAGATCGGAGCGCTTGACGGCAAGCTCCTGCATGATGCGTTCGCCGGCCTTGTCGGCGGCGATGAGTGTGAAGAGATCTGATGTCTCCGGCGTGCTGTATTCGGGGTGGCCGTGATCGTTATAAAGGCGTGCGCCGTTTGGCAGCATCCGGTCGGCGCGGAGATGGTTATCCGTCGTATTCGTACCTGCTTGGTCGTAGCGGGCATCAATAGGATCGACGGAGAGGCGATCAACAACAAAGCCGCGCGCATCCCGTCTTGGATGTTCATGGCGATATTCCCACGGGGATGCGTAGGGTTTTGGGTGTGATTCGACAAGCTCCCGGGATGCTTTGACAAGGGCATCCGGGCCGAGGCCATCGATGTGGATGCCATATTCGGTCTCGATGCCCATCAGGCGTCTCGGGAGGCTTGCCATGTTTTGTTATGCTCCCGCAGCCGTTCGTGCGACAGATTTGAAGCTTGCTTGAAGCGCTGGGTAGAGCGCCTGGTAGTGCGGTGCCCACTTTGCGTAGGTGGATACATCCGATCCTGGTGCGGCGGCTGGTGTGGTCCCGACAAGGGCGGCACAGGCTGCTTTGACATTTGCAAATGTCCCTGCCCCGACGGCTGCGAGGATAGCGGCGCCTGCGGCAGGACCTTCATCCAGAGTTGGCAGGACATGCTTTTGATTTGTGACATCCGCCATGATTTGCAGCCAGATTGTGCTCTTGGCTCCCCCGCCGATGGCGCGGACTTCGCTGATAGGCACATCTAAAGTTGTCAGCAACGCGGTCGCATCGTTGACGGAGTACGCGACGCCTTCGAGAACAGCGCGCGCAAACCAGTCCTGTGTTGTGCGGAGGGTTGCGCCAAAGAAGACGCCACGTGCATCCGGGTCGGCGTAAGGCGTACGTTCTCCCGTGAGGTACGGGAGGAAGATGAGGCCTTCGCAGCCGGCGGGCGCGGTTGCGGCACCGGATGTGATATCCGAATAGCCCGCAGCTGGCTGAAAGGTGTCTCGGTACCAGCGGAGTGCGCCTCCGCCGGAGAGCATGCAGCCCATGAGGCCCCATTCGCCGGGGACAGCGGAGCAGAAGGTTCCGATCCGCAGCTCGGGATCGATTGCGGGGCTGGCTGCGTGTGCCCAGACGACGGCGGATGTGCCAAGCGAGAGCATCACCTGTCCGGGGCCGACGACTCCGGCGCCGACGGCGCCTGCGGGTTGATCGCCTGCGCCGCCGACGACGGGGATGCCTTCGCGGAGGCCGGTTGTTGCAGCGGCATCGGCAGTGATGTGCCCAGCGATTTCAGGCGATTCGATCAGCGGTGGGAAGAGTGCGAGGTCGATGTCCAGTGCGGCGGCGAGTGGTTTTGACCATGTGCGGTTACGGACATCGAGGATGCCGGTGCCGGATGCATCGGAGATTTCGCTGTGCTTGTTCCCGGTTAATAGGAAGCGGATGTAGTCCTTCGGTAAGAGCACTGTCGTAAGGCGTGCAAAATTTTCGGGTTCGTGCTTGCGGAGCCAGAGAATTTTCGGGAGGGTGAACGAGGCGACGATGTTCTGCCCGAGGAGATCGAAGAGACCCTTTTGACCACCTGCGGCGGCGGTGATTTCGGCGCATTCATCGGCGGTACGGGCATCACACCAGAGGAGTGCAGGCCGGATGACGTTATCGGATGCATCCAAGAAGACCGAGCCGTGCATTTGTCCCGTGAGACCAACGGCATCGATGGTGTTTGGAGAGATCCCGGCAGCTGCGCAGACGGCTTTAATGCTTTCGATGGCGGCGGGCCACCACTGTTGATCGGGGGATTGCTCGGCCCATTGTGGCTTTGGGGTGCTGAGGCTGTATTCCTGTGTGTTGGTGGCGAGGACTGTGCCATTTTCAGAGAGCAGGATGGCTTTTGTGCCGCTGGTTCCGATGTCGATTCCGAGATAAGTGGCCATATTGGACTCCTGTGGCATCCCCAATGGATGGTGTGGTGCCTGTTGATGATTATTATGCGGCAGCGGCGACCGATGTGCGTACATCGAGAGGGTGAATCACCGAAGTCGTTAGGCCGTTGGTTTGGGCTTTCGTGTGGCCTGTTGGTAGAAGAGGATTTGCTGTGCCCAGCCGGCGTAGTCACCGAAGCGGTCATGAAAGGCATCCACTGCGAGCTGGTAGGTTTTGGGTGTCAACGAGAGATCTGCGAGGTTTGGGACGAAGTGGTTGCGTGCGATTTTCCAGATGTGTGTATCGACGGGAACGGCGTGGTGGTGTCCGAAGGCAAAGAGTGCGATGCAGTCGGCAATTTTCCGTCCACAACCATCGATTTTGGTGAGGGTGTTGACGAGGTCTGTATAGTTTAGCGCTGCAAGTGCATCGGGGGTGATGTCATTCGTGTGGAAAAAGCGTGCGGCAGCGATGATCCGTGGTGCGCGGAAGCCGAAGCTGTAGGAGCGGAGCTGGGCATCGGTGACATCGAGGAGCTGCTCGATGGTTGGAAAGGCGTAGAGGTCATCTGTAATGTGCGTTCCGTGGTGCTTTGAGAGTGTGTGTAGCATTTGCGAGATGCGGCTGATGGGTGCGGCGGATGCGCAGAGGAAGGCGAAGATGCATTCGTGTGGGTCTTGTTTGGTGATGCGAATGCCAGGTTGACTTTTCCATGCATCGGCGAAAAGGGGCACAGCGCACCAGGTATCCGCTAGCACTGGGAGGTCAACGGTATCGAGGTTGAAAAACGTGCGGAGGTAGTTTTTTGGAGCTGTGTGGGATGTCAATGCATGGATGGCATTGGGTCTTTGTTCAAGCTGGACGACGTTTTGCCCTTGGACACCGATGATGGTGGATGTATCTGTTACATGAAAGCGGAACAGCTGACCAGAGAAGATGGTCGCTGTGGCATCGAGGGCATCACGGGAAATCGAGAGGTTATGTGGTTCAAGAGTCATTTGGTGCTTGCAAGTTCAAACATTTTCCGCCTGCGTAATTTAATACACTATTCAAGTGTTCCCAGAAAACCTGCTGTGATAATGTCGGTGTGAGTGGTGCGTCAGAGGTCTTACCGTTGGTGTTTGTACTACAGTGAACCTGCATCTAACTGCCAGATTTTGCACTAGCGCATAAACCGACTATTACCTATAATACAAACGTATATTTGTAATACTGTTGTGTTCTATACTGTTTTGATTGTGTTCTGTGAATGAGTTGACCGGGGAATTATCATGCGGACAATGAGAAATATCTTAGGAATCGGGAGTGTACTATTTCTTAGCACTGTTGCCACAACGGCACAGGCTCAGAACCTCCTGACGAACGGAAGCTTTGAAAAATTCCGCGGCATCAACTCGACTACACAGGCATCGATTACTGGTGCTGTGGGTACTGGTGTTGGCGGTGGCATTGCTGGTGGTACTGGTCGTGGTTCAAGCGTTAACCGAGTAACACTTGGAGCCGCGGGTGTTACTAACACAGTCGACTTGGATGGTTGGAAGATTACATCTGGTGTTCGGAACAGCTTAGGTAATTTCAGTGGCAATGCGTTTGGTGGCATTGAAGTCGTAGGGTCGTCGTGGTCCTACACTGGCATCACTGGCGCTGCCACAAACAATGGATTCCAGTCCATTAGTCTAGCTGGCGGCGGTGGGAGCATGATTTCCCAAACGGTTTCTGTAGTCGCAGGCCAACGTTATTCGCTAGACTTTTGGTATGCAACCGAAGCGACAAACTTCTACAACTCTGCAAACGCTCCATTGGCAGGTCGCGATGTGATTTACGACGTCGTAATTGATGGTGTAGTGGTTAACGACAATGTTAGGCTTGCATCGGACTCATTCACCAATCAAAGCAATGTTAGTGTGGTGAGAACTCAGAGCAACATGGGTTGGAAGTTTAAAAACGTTCAGTGGGTTGCTACAACTACGGGCAATGTCGATGTTGGTTTTGCGATGCAGACCGGTACTGGATTAGGTGTTGCTCTGGATAACGTCAGTTTTCATGCGATGGTTCCTGAACCTGGTTCCTTTGTCCTTGCTGGTCTCGGACTGTTACCTCTTGGCTACATGATCCGCCGCCGCAAAAACGATGCTGAATAGGCGAATCGCCTTGATTTCTAAAGCCACTCTCTCGGGTGGCTTTTTTGTTTTGTAGCTGCGCCATTGGTTTACAGCTGATTGAACTAGGCAGCTGAGAACAAAGATCTGTGATCGCCTAAGTTTTCGTTCTGGCGTGAACGTGCCATACGAGACGCGAGCGCATCAAAGCAAAACGTTGTCACGGCATAATCATTCAGCTCTTCACGGTAAGCAGCACCGGGCAGTTGAGTTGCTACCCGACAAAGGAATCGTACGGAGCCAGACGGATACGAGCAATCCGCGATTCCGTGGGCTGTGGCCATCCGTAACTTTGATACATGTGGAGACTCCCAGACAAAGGAATCGTGCAGACGCGGACTTTTCGCACCTCGTGCAGAGCCAGACGGATACTAGCAAGCCGTGAGTCCGTGGACTGTGGCTATCCATACAGTCGAGACGCATTGCGCCTCCCAGCCATCACACAGTTATCTAGCTCTTGACAGTCAGCTGCACTGGATAGTTGCTACCGGACAAGGGAATCGTACGTACGCGAACTTTACGCACCTCATGCGGAGCAAGACGTATACGCGCAAGTCGCGATTCGGTCGGTTGGTTCGTACGCGCCATTTGGACCTTGCGCCCATCAACCGTGAAAACAAACCCGGTCAGACCAGCAGTCGGCTCGAAGACAAAGTCCACATTGGCACTGGTTGCTTGCGGATTTTCCACTTCAACCTCGATGTCGTACACAACCCCATAATTTCCGAGGAGCGGCGGCGTTCCTTCGATGCCAGCAATCGGCTTATTACCAATCTTGACAAACGCATACCCTTTTCCAACCACGTGGCGCGCTTTGATCTGCTTGTTTGGGTTTGGATAAACATACGCAACAGGCTTCATCACATTGCCTAAAATAGCATCCGTGACAGGCACTGGAACAAGCACCGCTGAAACACCGGCATCCTGGCGCGACTTGGAAGCGGTAATCCTAAGGATTGGCTCAGGGCCAGCCACAGTACGCAGCTCCATGATGCCACTAACCGTGTGTGTTGACTTGACCTGTGGCATGAGTAATGGAAGTCTTGATTTAGGAGGCACTGTTACCACCAAGCCATTACGGTTGAACAAATTGCCCCAGTGCTGACTCACCGCCTGAAAGCCTACATAGACAGGATCTACCATCGGGCCCGGCTCGCCACCAATCCAGACGACCTGACTTGGGTCATCTGAGTCGTTGATCAGCTCCACAAGACCCACAAAGGATTCCTTTAGGTCGTTCTGGTGATGAAAGACAACGCGGTTTCCGCCCGTCCGCAAACGGGCATGATACAGCTGGCCATAGGAAATGACATTTTCAGGATTGTTACTGAACAGAAGAGACTCGCTGGGACCCGCGACGAGTGCCCGGTGGACAACTGGGACATCGATGCCAACCCGAACAGGAATCATGTCCTTACCGCGAGCCTCGACCATCACTTCTGACTGCAGATTCTTACCGATACTTGGCGACTTGACGGGACGAACCGGGTTCATCAAACTGACCAGCGCTCCGGGGGTTGGCTTCAGAGCTTTGAGGCCATTCTGGGACACCATTGTGCCGAGGCGGTAGCCGGTCGGGCCAGACCCAGTCACCTCAACAGGTGCAGGATCAACAAGCCTTGCAGCATACGGAAGAACACTGACTGTCACCAAAACTTCTGCTCCGCCGCGACGCAGCGTGATGATATCTTTGCCAAGGTCGCTTGAGCGAACGATTACAGTGCCGCCCTGAACCACAGCAGTGACCGGACTTTGCTCACCTTTGGCACGACCGATTTCTAGTGGGCCCTTTGCTACTCCGCCAATTTTGAGGACCTTTGATATACCAGGAGGAAGAACCAGCGTCTCCGCACCCACCGTAAGCCCAGGAAGTCTGAGGGCAGCGACCAACGCACTCTCCCACCGCTTCGCAAGGTCACTTGGCTTTGCGGTGCCCGATGCCTTGGCATCCGATGTGCCCGCAATCGCAATCACCACACCACCCGCCAGAAGCCGTGCCTCAGACTCCGCCTGATAGGCCTCCCGAACACGCTTACGGGATGTCTTTGGCACCTTGATCGTGACACGCTTTCGTTTGCCATTCACGCGGCGGGTTACACGTTGACTCACCATTTCCGTGACGCGCTTGACGACACGGCGGTACTTGGTTTCCGATTCGACCTGAATGGTCACTTCGGATGGCGACAAGCCAGCCTCAAGGAGAGGAGCGAGGCGCTCCGCGCCGAGCTTGACGCGCCTCTCCGGCGACAGTCCAGCCCGCGAAACCCTGCTACGCACAATCAGTTGGTCGTTTACCAGCAGCTTGGAACCACTCGTTTCCACATAGGCTGTCCACTTGCCCTGCGGCCCGGATGCCGTGGCGCTGGCACAGAGAAGAGTTGAAATGAACGAAGCGGCAATCAAGTGGTGCATATCAGTGAGGTCCAATTCTATGAAACTTACGGTCCATTTCACGATGCGGAAGCGCTAGGAGAATCGGCCGGCCATGCGGGCACGTGAATGGGTTCTTCATGCCAGCAAGGTCCGCTAAAAGCTTTACCATTTCATCCATGGTGAGAGGATCACCCTTTTTCACCGCCAAGCGACAGCTCGCCATAATCAATGCTGCTTCATTCGGCAAATCCAGCCGGCGGCTTCCTTGCGTATGCGCAAGGTCATCCAGAATCGATGAGATCATCCCGAGATACGGCTTCTCAATAACCGTCGCGGGAACCGACCGAACAACCACGGTATCTGTGCCAAAGACATCGATATCAAACCCTGCCCGCAAAAGGACATCACGGTACTTTACTGCCGCTTCACGCTCAACCGGGCTGACCGGAAGCGTCGCAGGAATGACCAGATTCTGAGCCACAATCCCCCAGGTGTCCTTTTCCGCTGCGGCACCATTCATAAACTGCTCGTACAAAACGCGCTCGTGCGCAACATGCTGGTCGATGAGGAGAATGGCATCATCGGTTTCGGCCACGATGTACGTGTTCCGGCTTTGCCCAATCACACGCAGGCGGCTGATCGCATAGCCATCAAAACCAATGTAGGCATTTGGTCCGGTACCCTGTGCGCTTGCATCTCCACTAGGATGGACAGCGTCGGAGGCTGATGGCTGCTCGAAAAGTCCATCCAAGGGGCGGCTGGGGAGCTCTGCGAAAACATCGGCGAAATTGCTCATCGTGGTACGTGGCGGTGTGGATGGCCGTGAATAAATCACGGGTTGCGGCATGCTTGGCGTTACATTGACTTCAGGAATCAATCCACCTGTTAGCAGTGCATCCTCGACGGCGCGCGCAATGACTGCAAAGATATCGCCATCACGGGTGAAGCGGACTTCGCTCTTAGCCGGATGCACATTGACATCGACATAGCGCGGATCGATCTCGATAAAGATAACTGTTAGCGGGTGTCGATCGCCTTCAACCAGCTTACGAAATGCCCGGTCAAAGGCGACCTGGAGCACACGTGAGCGCACAGCCCGGTTGTTGACAAAAAAGTATTGCCCCGCCCGCGTCGCTTTGGTGACACTGGGTTTTGAGACCCAGCCACGCACTTTTAGCCCTGGTGTTTCACAGGTCAGCGGAACCATATCTTTCACGGCATCGCGGCCGAGAACTGCCCCAAGCGATGCTGCGACATCCCCCGTACCCGCGAACTGCAGAATCGTCTGGCCATCGTGCGTCAGTGTTACTGCGACATCCGGACGACTGAGGACGAGGCGCTGGAGAAAGTCCGAGACATGGTTGAGCTCAGTCTGGTTTGACTTTAGAAATTTGAGACGCGCCGGCACGGTTGAAAAGAGGCTTGCAACGCGAACTTCAGTGCCATCCGGGCATGCTGCAGGCCCGGTAAATGTCACATTTCCGTGCTGAATCACGAGCTGCGTTCCAACCTCATCGGCGTGGCGCTTGGTCGTTAGAGAGAAGTCTGAGACGCTGGCGATGGATGGAAGTGCTTCCCCCCGGAACCCAAACGTGGTGATTTCGAGGAGGTCATCCGCAGTAGTGATTTTGCTCGTGGCGTGGCGCTGAACAGAAAGCACGGCATCGACTGGACTCATCCCACAGCCATTGTCCCGAACGACAATCAGGCCACGTCCACCATCCTCGATGTTGACATCGATTCGCGTAGCACCAGCATCCATGGCATTCTCGACGAGCTCTTTGACGACGCTGCTCGGTCGCTCCACGACTTCGCCTGCGGCGATCTGGTTACTCGTGTTGTCATCGAGGAGACGAACCGTCGCATCGGCATCCCCAACGTAGCCTGGAACAGGCAGTCTCGTATCAGGGGACGGTGAATTCATTCGGTAATTCTACCGGAGGTCGATGCGCGATGAGGGGATGAATTTTGGGATGCTTGTCGATAACAGACTTAGCACGCAATCAGTCTCGACGGATGATTACAAACATCCTCTGACAACATTTCAACCCCAGATATGGACAAACTATCACAGGGTTGAATAGTTGTTTTGACAGGACGCCTAGAGCAGTGGCAACAGATGGGCACGGGCACGGCTGAGCCCGCGCTTCTCGCCATCTTCGGTGTTGTTGTAGCGGAAGTCCTCAAGCTCGATCGCAATTGTGCCATCAAACCCATGGCGATTCAGCTCGGCGCAAACATGCGTCCAGTCCACATCCCCTTCACCAGGAATACAGTAACGCCAGTCGCCGCCGCTCCAGCCAATCGCCTTGTCCACGGATGGCCCAAGATGGCCATAGAGGTATTGCCCCTCGGTGTCACGGGCTGTGTCTTTCCCGTGCGCGTGGACAACCAAGTGGCCAAACTCACGCAGGTAGCGCTTATAGTCAACGCCAACACGCACCAAGTGGCTTGGGTCGTAGTTCATGCCAAGCGTACCGGATGTGTCCGCTGCAAACATAATCCGCAGTGTTTCTGGCGTTACACCGATGGCACTGAGATTCGGCCCCGGCCAACCTTCCATCGCGAACCGAACGCCAACTTCCGCCGCGACCGCACCGACTTCAGGAAATGCTTTACAGAAGTTCTCAACACTGATGCCGCGGGCCTGCGTGTGGTCCGCCGGGTAGAAGACACAAAATGCCTTTGTCCCTCCGACTGCTGCAATCGCACGCACACGCGCCGACACTTCGGCGACACCTTCCGCACGCACGGCATCATCCGGAGACAACAGCTTTTGCGTCGGACCAAGGTCAATCGTGCCTATCGCAAGTCCTGCTGCAGTAAGGGCATCAACGCGTTCCAGGGATGGTTCCGGTAGGTCGATGCTGTCAAAGCCAGCACCCGCACACCACATCGCAAACTCGGGAAATGGGAGCCGGCTACACGCCCCAGGAAGCCGTAAACCTATCGTCATCATGTCCGGGCGGTTCACCGCCGGGCGCCCGCTTTCCTGCCGATGTGTCTACTTGTCGTTTACTTCTTCCAGCCAGGCCATTTGAATTGCTTCCAAGCGACCTTCATTTGCACGGCCATTGGATGCATCAAGAGGGCCACCCTTGAAATCAGGAAGCTCCGAAACCATCCGTGCGAGGTCGGTAAACCGCACCTTCAGAGGCTCAAGGTCAGGGTGCTCTTCCGTAAGTCCGATCGCGATATCCTCGATGTCATCCCATCCAAATGCTGGCATTTTGTTGTGTCTCCGATGCAGTTATTGCGGGTTGATTCTACCTGATGTGCACATCACCATTAATGAACGCACCGACGATGCGCGGTGCATCAAGGCTGTGTGAGCGAAACACCTCCAAACCTCTGCGAAACACCAACACCGCAGGCAATGCCATCACACGGCAGCGCATCGCGAGCTCAAGTTCTTCATCCACATTTGCCGTGTAAATGGTAATCCGAGGCAGCGCACAAAATGCTCCGGTCAGCTCCCCGGCGATACGCTCACACGCCGCACAACCCGCCGACCAGAACTCGATAATGTACGTTTGGTTCGGGTCTGAAATGTCATCTACAAAAGATGCATCATTTATCGCCTCCGGGCCGCCCGGCGCGTGGCGGAGAAAGCCTTTAGCCACTGTGTCGGGCCATCCAGTCTCGGAGCACAAGTGCCGTTTCGTGCGGCTGGTCCATTTGGATGCAATGCGATGCCCCAGCAACCACCATCAGCTCGGCATTTGGAAGACGGTCCACGATGCGCTCCCGGAGCGCATCGGAGCTTCGCAGCGGATCGTTCTCGCCGTGCAGTACCAAGGTAGGAACGTTGATGTTTGCAACCCCATTGGAGATGTCGGCCGGGCGGCCATCAGTCAACCACCACGCGTAGGCATCACGGCTTGCAAACTGCGCCCATGCAACAAGAGGAGCCGTGTCACTTGCCCATCCGCTGACGAGCGCAGTCAACGCATCCACATTTTCAAATGCTCCCAACTGCGCTGCGAGAGCATCAGGAGAAACGATCGTCGCATCCGGGTAGCTTGGCGCAAGGAGGATTAGACTTTGTAGCCACATCGGTTGCCGCGCAGCGATGTGCATCGCGATCTTGCCGCCCATGGATAGCCCAACAAGGTGAACGTCACCGGGGATGCGCTCTGCGATAGCAGTCACAAAGTCCGCGTAGGCATCCAGTGAATGTTCGAAACCACTATCCGATGTGCCTCCAAACCCGGGAAGATCTAGCGCCACAACATTGACATCAGGAAGCGCACCCACGAGACTTGAAAACGTCGCGGATGTCATCGGCCAGCCGTGGATGCAGAGCAGAGTGGTATTCAACCTAGACTAGCCATCCGTAGGCTTGCGCTTATCAGCCACGAACACAACATACGTTCCTGTGGCTTGGCCCTTTGGCACAATTGCTCCCTTGAGAGAGCCCTTTACCGGCACGACTTGAATCACGGTTGAGCGATGACCAAGCGGGCGTCGCCATTGCAAGCGGGCAACGGTCCCGAGACCGCTCTCGGAGTGAAAGCCGCCATTAATGTGCAGGACGACGCTCCCGGTTGTCATCGCGCGGTGGATAGACTCCGCCATGGTGTCATCCCGGGTGCACTGGGCTTCATAGATACGACGGAGCATCGCAGGGTCCATCGCGGGACCGTGACTGCCACCCATCCCCGACATCGTTTCCGTAAACTTGTCGGCGTAGGCATCCGCAGCGGGAGCAATCACCGTCTTCGCGGCAAAGCGCCGCTCAGATTCTGGGAGCTTTGCAAGGGCATCGATGCCGCCCTGGCCAACCTTACGGATGATTGTGTTCGGGCAGTTCGCCGCAACGACCGGGACCATATTTTTGGCTGCAAAGCGGACCATCGGAGCATAGTCAGAGGTGTAATTCCCCCAGAGCTTGGTCTTCTTGCCGAGCTCTTCTTCGCTCAGAACGCCTGCAAGGTGCTGGTCGAGCACGACTTGCTGGTCCCTCTCAAACATCTCCATGGTCAAAATCAAGCGACGGCCTACTCGTCCATGGAGGTCTTCGAGGATTGCGAGCTCCATGCGATGCGTCTCGGGGTCATCGTGCTGCTCGCCTACAAATACGGCATCCGACTTGGCCACATTATCAAGCATCGACTTCCAGCGGACTTCTTTACCGGTCGCGATCTCGATGATTCGAAACTCAGCTTCCTTTGCCATCGCCATGGATGGAACGAGTGCAACACCAGCGAGTCCAAGCAATACATCACGACGATTCATGACCAAAATCCTTTCCAAAACCTAAACCAATAAGCAACGTTTCGAGCGTGCCGGGTGCAGCTGTCGCTCCAGATGGTTCATCACACGCCAGCGTACTAACCTGTTCGGCCCACCCCAATGGTATTCCTAGTTTAGTGCAATGTGGCTCGCTTTGAAGCGATGAATGGACGAGCAAAGGGATGCTATCCAATGTACGCAGTCTGAGAATGGTTTTGAGGCGTTGCACTCGCATCGCGAGTTGTGTAGCGGCATCACTTGCATCGCCGCCACCCATCGCGATAAGGAGCGCATCGTACGCACCCGCCGCCACGATGATTGCTCCTGGCGATGTCCCGCTCCCGATTGCATTCAGGAGCTGCGCATCCATCACACTCTCAAGCGTCGCTCCGGTGTAGGCGTAACATCGAATATCGATGTCAACACCATCCAAGGCTTTCAGCGAATCGCGTAAGTCGTTTGCTTCTTCATCCCCGAACAGCCAAATGATGGGTTTGGTGTTTGTCATCCGGAGGCGAATCATGCGCCCGAGGCATCCAAGCCTTTACGTTCCCGTGAGCGCTCTTCAAGGAATGCGAGCGCATCCGTGAGCGTCTTTCCACTGACGAGGTTTGTCGCGATATCGCTCATCGCTAGCTCTGCGAGCGGCCTTGCGACATCTTCAAGCGCATCCCAGGCTTCACGGATTGTGGTGTGGTCTGGCGCATTTCCGATGGCATCCTCGAGGACAACGCGTGCGGCGGCGATGGCGTCGATAGTGTCGGTACCCAACCGGTCCCGGTGGGTCACAAAGAGCTTGGACAGGCCGATAAGTGCGCTGGTCGCTTCGTTTACCATGTCTGCCCGTGTACGCGCCGCGACATCTTCGTCTGCGTGCACAAACGATGCCCTGACCGCTGCACGGACATCGGATTGCTCGATGCCATACGTTGGCTTCACCCGCACAACGGCCTTGGTGCCGCTGCGCTCTTCGTTGGCATCCACGCGGAGAATGCCATTGGCATCGATGCGGAATGTCACATTGACTTTCGGAACACCCGCCGGAAGCGCGGGAATGCCTCCAAGCTCGATACGTGCGAGGGAGCGGTTATCAGCGGCCATTTCGCGTTCACCTTGAACGACATGGATGAGGACTTTTGTCTGGCCATCCTTGCTGGTCGTGAAGTGCTCGACGGCCTGGGTTGGGATACGGGTGTTGCGGTAGATGAGTTTTTCGGTTGCGCCGCCGATGGTTTCGATGCCAAGGGACAGCGGTGTGACAGCGAGGAGCAGTGTGTCCGTCCGGTTGCCAGCTAGAATGTCCGCTTGGATTGCGGCGCCGAGAGCGACGACCTGATCAGGGTCGACATCCGTGAGGGCGGGTTTGCCGAAATACGCTTCCACGCGGCTGCGCACAAGTGGGACGCGGGTGCTTCCACCGACGAGGACAACGGCATCGATTCCAGATGTGGTTAGGCCGGCATCC
>CAIRTT010000641.1 GCA_903881535.1 uncultured Armatimonadota bacterium | reverse complement strand
TCTGTTCCAGGCTTCCTAGCACCCCCCCTTCGTCCCAGCCCCCGGCCCCGCTGCCCACACCCAGACCGGCTCTTTGCAGGAGCTGGTCGTCGCGCGCCGCCACAAGAATCAGCATACACCATATCTGAAGTTGAGCCAGTAAATCTGAAATCTGCAGACTGGACCGGCTGAGCACGCGCCATATCTGAAGTTGAGCTCACAAATTCGAAACCTGCAGTCTGAACCGGCTCCGCCTGCAAGAGTGGCAATCGCAAGCCAGTCGCGGGAGGCGCAGCAGCTGCCTGCAGAGTCCAAGTCAGCTTCTGCTGACGTGGATAGGTAATCCGCCTCTCAGTCTGTGCAGACCCATCATGAGCATCAGGTCCTGTTTCTCCATCCTTTGGAGTCTCCCACTCCAGAGGCTCTGCTGCCAAATCTTGCGCCTCGTCTCCCTCCCGGAACACGTAGCTCTCATCTTCATCCTCGTCCTGCTCAGGAAACTCGAAGCCGCTATTTATCGTCAGTTGGTGGTCCTCGGAGCCTGCAACGCTCTCGTCGTCTGTTACATAGACAGGCTGGCCATCAAAAAGTGGGCCCTGAAGATCTGGATCATATTTTCTAGGCTCCAGCTCACCCTCAATATGCAGCCCAATCATTGCAAAAGCCTTCTCCTTGTCCCTCTCGCCCCAAATTTTCTTGTTGGAGGTTTCAAACGACGGGGGCGGAGCATTGGGTCCTGCCTCAAACTCTGAGCGCACTTCTTCCTCAGAGAGCAGCGGCAGCTGTCCAGTGTCTGACTCCTCACCACTGGCAGAATGCAGATCCCGACGTGGCTGAATTTGCCAGTCAACTCTCTTACCTGGCAGCAATGATGGTTCCCCAGGCTGATCCCCTGCAGCACAGCGTCGCGCAATCTCGTGTGATACCAAGTCTTTCCCGTATTCCCACATCAGCATCTCTTTCACTGTCAGATACACAAGCAAGTTGGGCTTTGTTGAATATTCCTTGCTCTTTTTGCGCCATCCATTGGAGGCCAGCGCCTTGCGAGAAGCCCGTCTCCCGTATTCGTGCCTCCTTTCGGCTGCAGAGTTGCTCATCATCCCGAGAGTCAGACCCTCCTTCTGGAGCGCCCGCATGAAGTCCCCAGCGTGATGCAGCAGCGTGTGCAGATAGTAGCTCTTGGAGTAATCCACCGTTGACATTGCTTGGAACCGAAAGATAAACTCGCGGCACTCCTTTCCAAAGCGTGCAAAGCCGTCTTCGCCATCAACCACATCCTTCTTGAGTTTCTCGGAAAACCGCTCGGACATGAGCTTCGCAACCACTGCCCACTGCCGCCACACCTCAATGGTCCGCGGAACAAACTTGGTCCCAAATGCCGTCCCCACACCCGGATCCTCCGCTGCACCAGGCCACATTGCATCAAGAACACGCTCAATGCCCATCCTGCCATCAGAGTCTGTCTCCAGCAGATCCCAGGCCTGATGCCCCTCAAAGGTGACCTTTTCATACTTTCCAGTGACCACTGACTCCTTATAACTCTTATTGATGCCCAAGTCACGCAGAGCTGTGTTCATACACTCGATAAGCCGCTTACTCTTGCTGGAGGTCAAAGCTGCCTGGCATATTTGATAAAAAAGTGTCTCTGTCACGCGCATGAGGCAGTGGAGTGCGCAGAATGGACACAACTCTGCCGTGATGGCAGGGCAGTGCTCCTTCAGAAATTCAGAAGGCCGCGTGAAACCAAACTTGGGGATCACTCGAACACAGGTGCCCTTGGGGATGACACATTGACAACACAAGCACTCCAAGGAATGATTATCAGGCTGCTTCCAGCCAACGAGCTTTCTCAGCACGGCCTCGTCCG
>CAIRTT010000640.1 GCA_903881535.1 uncultured Armatimonadota bacterium | reverse complement strand
CTGGCGCCGGTTGATCAACAAGGGCCAGCGGGATGATTTGGACTCCGCAACCCACTAGTGGATTGTTTGAGTTTCGATGACCGAGACGCCCCCCGGAAACGGGGGGTGTTTTTTTGTTTTGCCTACGCCTCTCCCTCTTCAAAAAGAAAAAATCTCTCTGCTTTGTAATATCAACGCTCTCGCATACGATAAGTAGATATTACAAATGTCTACCATCCACGGAACAACCTACGACTGGACCGTCAGTGATCCAAACTCAGCGCTCGTGACCGCCCTCCGCAACCAGTTCAACCTCGACCTGGTGATCGCGATGGTGCTGGTCAACCGCGGCATCACCCTCGAAACAGCAGAAGCATTTCTAAATCCAAGCCTGTCACGGCTGACACCGCATGCAACGCTCCCAGGTATCGCCGATGCCACTGCACGTATCCAAAAGGCCATCGATGCCGGCGAGCAGATCATGGTGCACGGCGACTACGACTGTGATGGCGTTACATCCGCAGCGCTCGCCGTCCGTGCGCTCCAAGGCGTTGGTGCGAAGGTGAGCGGGTTTGTCCCCCGCCGCTCGGATGGCTACGACCTCCAGCGCTACGGCGTCGATGAAGCAGCAAAGCTTGGCGCAAGCTTGATTATCACGACGGACTGCGGAGTGGGTGCGGTTGAGCCGGTGGCGTATGCGAAAGCACTGGGCATCGATGTTGTCGTAACCGACCACCACCGTCCGGGGAAGGTCCTCCCCGCTGCCGTCGCGGTTGTCAATCCGTACATCAGTGAGAGCACGGTTGGCTTTGCGCATATCTGCGGGGCGGGCGTAATTTTCCGTGTGCTGGAAGCGTATATGCAGACCTACCGCCCGGATGTACTGCCGGCGTTCCACAAGAACTTTGTCGACCTCGCGGCAATCGGTACGGTCGCGGATGTCACGCCGCTTATCTCCGATAACCGCTTGATGGTTGCGCAGGGTGTGGCCTTGATGCGGACGAATCGCAAGGTTGGCCTCGCGGCGCTGTACTTGGCGCTTGGTCTGGATCCGAACACGATTACGGCGCAGACGATTGCGTTTAATATTGCGCCAGCGCTGAATGCCGCGGGTCGAATGGGAGATCCCGGGCTTGCATTTGAGCTTTTGTCAACCAAGGATGCCAACCGTGCGGAAGAGCTCGCGAGGCGTGTGCGTGAGCTGAACGATTTACGCAAGGCCCAGATGCAGGACATCGTGATGGAAGCGAGTGTGCTTGCGATCAGCCCCGATGTGGCGCATCACCGTGTGATGGTGCTTGCGGGCAAGCGCTGGAACAAAGGCCTTGTGGGACCTGTTGCGAGTAAGATTGTCGACCTCACGCAGAAGCCGAGTATCATGCTGGGCTACGATATCGACCAGCGGATGTACACAGGGTCGGGTCGTTCTACCCAAACCTTCAACCTGTTGAATGCCTTGCAGGGCTGCGCCGACCTCCTCGAGAAGTTTGGTGGCCACCATCATTCGGCGGGCTTGTCGGTTGCTGAGGCCAACCTTGATGCGTTTATCGCCCGCATCCAGGATGTTG
>CAIRTT010000639.1 GCA_903881535.1 uncultured Armatimonadota bacterium | reverse complement strand
TGGTCATCGTAGCGGACAGCACTGACACAGGCAATCGGCTTGCCATCCAGCTCACCGACGAGAAAGCCACTCGGGTCAGCCGTAAAAAATGTCTCCGCATCATGGATGCCGGGATTCCATCCGGCAGCTTTCATCCACGTGATCGCAACATCCCGGATGTCTGCCACAGTCATTTCCCGGATGATGTAGCGGCCGCTGGCAAGATCTTTAGCGGCTTGTGACTGCGGATCGAGGCGCTTCTGCTCCATTTGGATGTCCTATTTCCCTTCCGCGATGGCTTCCGTCCAGCCCCAAGGCATGTACTCTTCCTTGAATGTGCCATCCGCGTTCAGGTCCAAAATGCGGTACCCGGGCATCACGCCATTGTTCGCACCCTTCCACCACGCGCCGCAAATCGCGCCGCCGCAGAGGTAGGACACGCCATCGTAGTCGACACGATCAAGCTGGTGCGTATGGCCACTCAGACAAATCTTCACATGGCGATGCTTACGAAAGAGAACCTTTAGGGCATCCCAGTTCTTGGTCATCGAGTTACCACCAACTGTCCAGTCGCCTGACTTTTCATCATAGGCGCCGGCAAGCGTCGTCACGGACAGAATCGGGATATGCGTCATGATGATGGTTGGGCGTGTATCCTGCCCAAGCGTCTGGTCCAGCCAGGCCATTTGCTCGGGGTCAATGATGGCGTTATAGCCATCCGGAGTTAGGAAAATGTTGTCGATGACGATGACATTCCAGCCGCCGACCTGGTGTGCATGATAAGTGCGCTCATAACCAAAGAGGTCGAGAAACCACTTTTTGCCCCAGAGGCGCTCGGACCCAGTGGTTGCGCTGTCTTTCTTGCTCCATCCCCACGGGTCATGATTGCCGATGGCGTGAAAGCTCTGGATGTTGGTGTGGTCCCGGCAGGTCTTTGTGAAAATATCCCATTGCGTGCGGGTGCGGGCTTCCGTTTGCGCATAGGCATCCATGATCAAATCGCCACCAAAGAGCAATGCAGCGGGTTTGTGTTTCTGCTTCATGATGTGGTCAAGACAGAGGGCGAGACCTTTGGGTGCGCCGAGCTCAGGTTGAACGTGGGAGTCGGTCAAGTGGACGATGCGGGTTGACTTTCCCTTTGCCGAAACGCCTGGCTGGGAGGTGGAAGCGGATGCCGCGTGTGCGAGTGACAGAGGCGCAAGGGCACCTCCAAGAATCATGTCCCGTCGGGTAATCATAGAGATGATTGTAGCGTGAGAGCGCTTTTGCAGTTGTTAACGCCAGTAGCGGCACTAGCCGATGGCTATCACAACCTTAATGACGCATTTTCTAATGCACGTGGTCCTTCCGGGAGATGAATCATCACTTCCATCCCCTGCCCAGGCTCGCTCAAAAGGCGCATCGTGCCCCCGTGTGCACCAACAATGGAGATGCAGATGGCCAGACCAAGTCCCGTTCCACCGTTATCTCCTGGGCCACTTCGCGCACGTGCACCATCCACCCGGTAAAACCGCTCTCCGAGTCGTGATAGATGTTCCGCAGATACCCCGCAGCCGGTATCGCGTACGGTAATCGATGCCTCTGTCAGCGAAAGTGTGATCGAACCACCGGCGGGGGTATAGCGCACCGCATTTGAGATCAGATTGACAACCACGCGCAAGAGGTCGCTTTCGTTGCCGTATAGCTGGGCATCCAATGGAGCTATCTGAACATCTACGTTGATGTCGCCCGGAATCACCAGCTGAGACAGGGCGTGTGCCGCAAGCTCATCGGCGCGCATAGAGACTTTTTGGGTCCCGAGGTTACCGGCATCCCCGCGGGCCAGAAGAAGGAGGCCATCCACCAGCTGTGCCATCGCATCCGCGGCTCCTTCGACGACGCGGAGCGCATCGGAAAGTGCACCCGGGTTTTGGTCGCCAAGCAGCGCAACGCCTGCAACGCCTTTGATGCGCGTCAGGGGCGTTCGTAGCTCATGGCTGGCATCCGCGACAAAGCGTTTCTTCTGCGCAAAGGCCAACTCAAGCCGCGAAAGGAGGCCATTAAATGTGGATGCCAACGCGGCAAATTCATCCGTGCCGATGACGGGGAGCCGCTCGGAGAGCGTGGATGCCCCAATCCGCTCTGCAGCAGCTGTCATCTGTTCGACGGGTTGCAGAACCCTTCGTGTAAGCCAGAACGCAATCGCGCAGGCGATTAACAAAACCACAGGAGAGAGCATCAGGAGTGTGCGGTCAACTGCCTGCACGGAGCGCTCAATATCAGCGATTGGGTATGGAACCTGAATCGCACCAACGACTTTTCCATCTTGGCGAAAAGCAACGGTGAGGATGCGAAAGGGTTCATCGTAAGCAATCACCCGTGTCGTCTGGACGGGCCTGCTTGCTGTCGCATTCACCGCACGGGGATCCCACGCGAGGAGGGTGTCCCCACCCGGAGGCGCAGTGCCATCCAGCATTACCACCACAGGTTTGTATGGATTTCCCCGGTTTGGCGCAGGCCCTCTCGGTGCTCTGTCCGCCGGCTCGCCACGTTGCAGGCGGGAATCTGCCCGCTCAGCCCGGGTTGCCAGCTCGCGGTCGACGATTCCGTAAAGCGTAGATGATGTCAGCTGCCGGACACCAAGACCTGCGGCTGTAAACACGCCTATCAGAATCATGGATGAGCCGAGAATGAGCTGCCAACGGATTCCACCCAGTTTGGGGAACACTTGGATGCTCATTCGTCCTCCGGCCGCCGGATGCAATAGCCAACCCCCCAAATGGTGTGGATCAGCTTTGCCTGATGGTCATCATCCACTTTGCGACGGATGCTGCGGATACAGACATCGACCACATTGGATGCGGTCGTGTCACACGCCCAAACCCGGTTTAAAATCGCATCACGGGTAAACACATGGCTCTCGCGCTGCGCCATCGCGCAAAGGAGCTCATACTCCCGGAGGGTAAGCGTGATGTCCGTTCCAGCCCGGGACACAGTATGGCGCTGCGTGTCGATTTCGAGGTCTGCAATCCGGATGATGGTGCCTTTGTGCTCGGAATCCCTGCGTGAAAGTGCGCGGACACGTGCGAGAACCTCACGAAAATCAAATGGCTTTGCGAGGTAGTCATCCGCGCCAGCATCCAGGCCCCGAACCCTGTCATCCACTGTCCCCAGCGCTGTGAGCATCAGGATTGGAACCGTGATGCGCTCAGCGCGCAGCATCCGGCACAGCTCAATTCCACCGATTCTGGGGAGCATCACATCCAAGATGATTAGCTGAAATGTCTGGTTTCTGGCCTGCTCCAAACCTGATTGGCCATCGGTTGCAATCACCGCGGTGTACCCGGCATTTTGTAACCCGGTCTGGAGCAACGCTGCCGTGCTGTGGTCATCTTCAACAATCAAAATGCGCATCAGAGTACTCATCATCCACTGCATTCATGAAATGCCGGTGAATTCAGCACGATGAATTCATGCATTTTTCATTTGTCCTTGCCATATTGTAATCATCTGGAGGTGTCGACAAATGTTGATGCGGAGTATGTTTGGGCTAATGCTTGTGGGCACAGTCATCGGTGGTGGGATCGCGATTTCAGGCGTTTCTGAAAGCCGCGAGCCTTTGCCAACCAACCGTGTGGCAAATCCGATGCCGGCTGCCAAGCCGAATTTCATCCTCATTTTGGGTGAAGGTCATGGCAATTCCAGCCTGCCATTTACGCAAGACCCAGCGCTTCCGGATGCTCGTAACACTGGTGTAAAAATGCCTGCATTCGAGGAGGTTGCCAATAACGGCATCCGATTTAGCCGGTTTTATGCCGCCAGTCCACGGTGTACGCCAACGCGCGCAGCGCTCCTGACGGGCAAAACTAGCGGTCGATTGCAAATGACATTTGTAAATGAGGGCCGCAAGGATGATCTACCCAATACGAAAATGCTCCCTCCACGGATATCCACAGAGCTCGCAGCAGCTGAGGCAACTCTCCCGGAAATACTCCAGAGTGCCGGTTACGCGACTGCACACTTTGGCAAGTGGCATGTTGGAAGAAGCAATCCATCCACGCATGGCTTTACTGAAAATGATGGCGCCAACAACAATGGTGGTCCAGAAAATGTTCAGGATCCAGCCACATTGCAGACACCCAAAAATGCTGTCGCAGCCGTGGAGTTCGTGAAAAAACAAATCGCAGCAAAGAAGCCGTTTTATGTACAGATTTCGCAGTATGCGAGCAAGGCGGATGTCGACCAGGAGCGTATGGACACTGCCCTTTCCGAGCTGCAAAAACTGCTTAAAGAGTCTGGTCAGGCTGAGAACACGTACATCCTGTACACCACGGACCACGGAACACCGGGCCGCAATTCGCCATTTAAAGCTGGCAAGGGATTTCTGACAGAGGGCGGCATCCGAGTGCCGTTTGTCATCAGTGGTCCAGGCATCCCCAAAGGCAAGTTTGTATCGACGCCTGTCAGCACAATGGACATTTTCCCAACAATTGCTGAGCTTGCGGGTGTAACGGCGCTACCAAAGGACATCGATGGTGGCTCCGTCGTTGCAATGTTGAAATCTGGAATAGCGAGCAAGGCTTCCGGGCGCTCGGAGGACATTTACTTCCACTTCCCCCACTATGACATGAACAACGGCGGGCCCTGTTCGGCGATTGTCAGCGGTGATTACAAGCTGATTCGCTACTACGAGGATGACCGCTTTGAGCTCTACAACGTCGTCACAGATCCCAGTGAACGTAAAAATCTGGTGATGGACAAGCCTGAATTCCTCAAGGAGATGACCGGGAAGCTTGAAGCCTATTTGAAGGCGATTAATGCGGGGATGGCGACAAAGAACCCTAATTTTGATCCCAGTAAGCCATCCGATGGTGCTCCACAGCGCGGTCGCAAGGGTGGTTTTGGGCCAGCCGATGGAGCTCCGGGTGAGCCGGGTCAAGGCGGTGGTCAGGGGGGTGGACGTGGAGGCCGCGGCGGCGGAAATGGTGGTGGAGGTGGTCGCGGCGGACGCGGGGGCGGGGGTAATGGTAGCGGCAATGCCGGCGGTGGAAACGGAGGCTGGTGATGCGCACGCTCTTACACATTTTAGGTATTCGACAGGACCCGGCGCAGCCTGAGCGCCCCCGCGGCGGCCAGGGAGGTGGCGGTCGAGGTGGTCAGGGTGGTGGTCAAGGCCAGGGCGGTGGTGGGCGTCAAGGTGGTCAGGGTGGTCCTCCCCCCGTCTACAGAACCGATGTCCCCGCGCATGCCTATGACATCGTCATGGGAATGGTCGATGCAAACAGCTGCGTCATCAATGTGCTTTGCTACGCGGACCACAAGGGTACGCTCGAACTCAGTCGCAAAGGCGGCAAAGTAGAACGAAAG
>CAIRTT010000638.1 GCA_903881535.1 uncultured Armatimonadota bacterium | reverse complement strand
TCGTCTGGGGACCTTACTTTGCTCTCCAAGCAACCTATGTTCAGCGACAGACACCTGCCGAACATCTTGGAAAAGTCATCGGGATGCAATCAGGAATCCTAAGTCCGCTGATGCCACTAGGTGCTGCGGCGGGTGGAGCTATGATGCGGCTAATATCACCTGAACAAATCGTTCTTCTGAGCGGCTGGATGTGCGTTGTAGGAGCAATCATGGTTATCATCCCGCGATGGCTGCGAGAGCGTGACCCTGAAAATACCTTTGGAGAAGTCGGGAATTAGCTGATGCCGATTCGCATGAGCCAGCGCTATTTGTCTTGGTTCGATGTCAGAAATGCCAAACGCGTATCACTTAGGTCAACCTGATAGGTGAGCTGGTTGTACTCATAGTGTGGGGTCGGTACGGAATTACCAGAAAACGACATCGTGTAGGTACCCTCGATCGTGATGACCTTGCCTCGTTGCTGGTCAAGCCAACCGTGATGCACAGGATTGTAAAACGAGTACCGTGGATGCGTTGCGATTCTAATGCAAGGAGTCCAAGGACCAGTAGGCGTCGTACCGGCTGCGATGTAAAGCTCGCCAAGCATGGAATCTGTTTCATGTATTGCTGTAAACACGAGAACCCAACGCTTTAGAAAGTCATTCCAACAGACGGACCCACGGTGGGGAATGACCATTCGCTTAGTCGCGTGTTCCGAAAGTACATAGCGGCATTGATCTCTCGTTAGCCTACCGGTCTTAACCAAATCTGCTTCACGCTCGGCATCGAGGGGAGTCGCATCAGTTCTCCATCGCCAAATCGGTGCCTGTTTTTCGTCGTAGTCAATATCACCATTGGGTAACAAGCACGAGTACGTCTCAAAGGTGCTCCCAGAGCGAATTGCTTTAATGTCTGCCTGGACACGGAAATTTGGAATAACATTTCCGAACATCACAAAATCAATGCCGTTATCACGAACAATAACCGGATGACCATCCAAGTGCTTCCAAGATATCTCTGGAAGAGTTTGAAAGTCTGAAAACATCTTTTTGGATGGATTCCAGCGCACAAAGCCATGTGCTAGCTGTTGTTGCAGTGACTTGCGACGATTCGCATACCCAACAATCTCATCACCGACCCGAATCACACCGCTAATCCAAACGACTCCTGATTCGTTCACATGTTCGTCAATGCTGGATTTCGCACTTCCTTTGCCATCGATATTGAATTCAACGCTATAGGGACAGTTGGGCAGAACGGATTGGGTTTTGGCAATGCCACCTGTCGTTTTAAAGTTACCGAGAGGGTATCCAGACCAGTTGGTATCACCAAAAAAGACAAAGCGTGTCCCGTGTAGCTCGGCTGTTTGCACGGAATCCATTCCAGTCAAGGGAGCTTCGTTTACCGTACCGATCACATCGAGGGTTTGGGCATGAATGTATTTACCAACACCGGTGGTACGCCCGCTTCGCTGAGCGATGTTTATCCGGCGTAACTTGATTCGTTCAATAGGATTTCCAACCACAAGGCGAGCTCCGCGATAGCCAAATGCATCCAGCGGGATGTCGTAGCCTGGGCTCTGAACTTGTAGGTAGAAAGCTGTGCCCTGTGGCAGGTTGACTGGAATACAGATGTACCCAGCGTTATCGCTTACAAATGTAGTATTGTCTGTAGTCGTACCAATGACCAGAGGGATGGGTCTGCCATCAGCAGTGTCAACAAATTGACAAGCAACGCGGTTTAGTTTCATAGCCATTAAAAAGGTGAAGCCTTCGGGATACGAAGGCTTCCATTATCAAATCAACTTGAGTAGGTGATTACAGACTGATGACCCAGACGTTTCGGTATTGAACTGCATCATGGTCACCTTGCAGAACGATTGGGCCCTTGGCGCCAGGTCCCTTGAAGAGCTCGTACTGAATACCAGTCATGTCGTTGAAGGACTCATTATTGTGTACAACGATTCCATTGAGGATAACCGTAGCACGTGGCTTTTCGATTTCTTTTCCAGCCGCATCGAACCGTGGAGCACGGAAAACGATGTCATATGTTTGCCAGTCGCCAGCCTTCTTAGCTGCATTCACGCGAGCAGGCTTTTGGGAATAGAAAGCACCGAGGTTTGTGTCGTTAAGCTTCTCGCCTTCCATATTATGGATTTGTACTTCGTAGCGGCCCTGGAGCGCGACACCAGCATTACCGTGTCCAGTGGTAGGAGTCTTGAACTCTACGTGGAGGTAGCAGTCACCAAACTCATCACG
Organism: uncultured Armatimonadota bacterium; assembly: GCA_903881535.1. Classification (GTDB taxonomy): domain Bacteria; phylum Armatimonadota; class Armatimonadia; order Armatimonadales; family Armatimonadaceae; genus CAIRTT01. Next base: position 64 of record CAIRTT010000638.1, on the reverse strand, counting down.
GGTTGTGATATCGGACTTGTCCGATGGAACGAGCTGTGATTCATTACCAACTGTCCAGCCTGGT
>CAIRTT010000637.1 GCA_903881535.1 uncultured Armatimonadota bacterium | reverse complement strand
GATTGGCCCAGCGCAGATTCGGCAGGCAGCCGTGGCGGCGCTGGGCATCGTGGACATCCTGTACTACCGCTGGCGGAAGGATTACGGGATGTATGCGCGTGATGCCGCGTATCACCTCGATAGCGGCGGCTGGTCGGTAAATGAGAGTGACCTCACGCAGTTCCCGGCGATGGAAGTGCTGCACCTTACCGAGCAGGTCCCAGACCGCGACAATCGGATTACGCTTGGAACGGGAGTGGATGCGCTGGGGATGCCGCGTGTCCGCCAGCATTGGCGCCTTACTGAGACGGATATCCAGGGGGTTGCGGGTGCATTACATGCCTACAAGGCTGGCTTTGCGAAGGCGGGCATTGGAGAGCTAGATTTAGAGCTGAACCAGGGCGCTCCGCAAGTCATGTATGCGAGCTTGCACCACCCGATGGGCACGACGCGGATGCATGATGACCCGAAGCAGGGCGTTGTGGATGCCCGCTGCCGGATTCATGGGACCGAGAATTGCTATATCGCATCGGCGGGTGTGTTTCCCACTGGAGGCTATGCGAACGCAACGTTGACGGTTCTGGCGCTGGCGATACGCATCGCCGATGATGTGAAAGCAACCCTTTCAGAAAATTAGCGACTAACGCTCCGCATCGGCTTACATGTTCGTTTTGCCGAGCACACCGACAAGCCTGTCGATATCTGGCAGCCTGTACACAAACCTATTTGGCTTGATGTGGCCGACCTTGCCTTTGTACGCAACGTTCGAAAAAACATCGGTGAAGTGCGCGCGCCTCAATGCAAATGCATAAGCAGCATAGACAGGCCCGCCGGTTCGGTGGAGGGCGTGCATCAGGCTATCGCCACCTCTCGCCTCAGCAAATGCCCGCTTGATTCCCCACCATATAACCGATGATTTCGGTGTATCCAGCCACAAAATCATGTCGGCCGCTGCGTAAACAACATCTTCTTCGAAGAACGGAGGGCCATCAAGGATCCAAGCGGGAGTGGCAGCCATTTTGATGATGGCTTCACGGTACGAATCGCTCCCAAGCTCACCGAGGTCATCCCGGCGGACAACCGGGAGACCAAGGGCAGCGCCCAGCTGCGTGGCAAGTGTGGACTTACCTGCGGCTGGACACCCGACGATGACTATTCGGCGGTGACGTGTGCTCGATGTTAAATGCTCTGACGGTTCATTCATATCGGCAACATCCTACCGACTTGCGCACCACCAAGCGTTTGTGCGCGCCGCGGCAAAGCGTAGCGTTTATGCCTTAGAGCGAAGCAAGTCCCGAATTTCGGTGAGGAGTGCAACGTATTCACAAGCCTGAAAGGCATCCATAAGCGCAGGTACACCTCTTATTTGAGAAATAATTTCTAAACTCCGAAATGTGCGCACCGCGGCAAAGCGTAGCGTTTATGCCTTAGAGCGAAGCAAGTCCCGAATTTCCGTGAGGAGTGCAACATCCGCGGGGACCGGAGGCGCCTCGACGACGACCGGCACTTCAACAACCGCAGGCGCTGGTTTCGCGCTAAGTTCGCGCATTTTGTTGAGACCACGCACAACTAAAAAGATGGCAAACAGTGTAATCACCGTGTTGATCACCACCGTGATGAAGTCGCCATACGCAAGTACAGGACCAAGCTTGCGGGCATCCGCAAGCGCTGGAAGCTGCCCGCCGGCAGTGCTCACGATTTTGCTGCTGAGTGGGATGTACAGATTAGTGAAATCTGCCTTTCCGACAAGGCCTAAAATCGGGTTGATCAAATCATCCACAAAGGCGGTCACAATCTTCCCAAACATCCCGCCAACGATCACACCCACCGCGAGGTCAACCACATTCCCCGCGGCTGCAAACTTCTTGAAATCTTCCAGCATAGTCGTATTCCATCCCCATTGAAAAGCTTAATACCGGATGCATTCTTACATACATTGCTTAACTAAAACGGCTATACTTTGACGCCGGCCACGGGATGAAACCCCTATGGCCATCGATTTTCCTGAAAGAAGACCCCACAAATGAGTTTGATTGACACCCTGAATTGGCGCTATGCCTGTAAGAACATGGATGCAGAAAAGCCCGTTGAAGAGGAAAAAGTTGACCGTATCCTCGAAGCGATTCGCCTAACAGCGACATCCAGTGGACTGCAACAGTACGAGCTCCTCGTCATCACCAACAAGGAAATTCAGGCCAAGATCCAAGCCATTGCGTGGAACCAGAGCCAGGTTACAGCAGCATCCCATGTCATCGTCTTCGCCGCGTGGGACCACTACACGGAAGAGCGCATTAACATGATGTTCGATCTCACCAATGAGATCCGTGGCTTCAAGAACGATGGCTGGGAAGCGTATCGCCAGATGCTTTTGTCAACCTACCCAAACCGGGATGCTGAAGCGAACTATCAACACGCAGCGCGCCAGGCGTATGTTGCCCTCGGAACCGCGTTGATTGCGGCCGCGATGGAAGGTGTTGACTCGACCCCGATGGAAGGTTTTGATCCAGCGGCTGCCGATGAGATTCTTGGTCTCCGTGAGCTTGGGCTCCGCAGCGTCGTTCTTTTGCCACTTGGCTATCGTAAGGAAGAGGGCGACTGGTTGGTTAATTTGAAGAAGGTCCGCCGCCCACTGGAAGACTTTGTAACGCTGATCGACTAAAGGTTTGCTTTAATCCGTTGCCAGAACACCCCGGCGGGACGCTTTCCCAAAGGGGTGTTTTTACTTTTTTTTCTTTGGATGTCTTTAAGCTAAGAGAGCGCATCTCTTGCGTTTAGGTCCGCCGCCCACTGGAAGACTTTGTAACGCTGATTGACTAAAGGTTTACTTTGATTTGAAACGAGAACACCCCGGCGGGAGGCTTTCTTGGAGGGGTGTTTTTTTCTTCTCGATGTTGGTGCTGCAACAGGCCACTGCACAAACACCAACGAATGGCTTTAACCAAATCTATTGCCAGAACACCCCTGCGGGACGCTTTCCCAAAGGGGTGTTTTTACTTTTTCTTCTTTGGATGTCTTTAAAGCTACACCGCAAGGCGTGCACTGTCTGGCATGAAAACATATAAATCATCCTCAAACCTGTT
>CAIRTT010000636.1 GCA_903881535.1 uncultured Armatimonadota bacterium | reverse complement strand
TTCTTTTTCATGTTGCCAATCAGCCACAACTCAAGCTGCTGTACCTGAGAGACTTAGAACAAATCATCACTTACTTTTGCCTGAATTATTAACGAATAAGGTTCCGCTGAAGGCGGCCCCGGAAAGCAGAATTCTAATCCGGTCCTGCGGCAAGGCGGAAGCCGCCGATGATGCTCCTGGCATTCTGAGGGGCCCCGACACGATACGCACATCGGTAAAAGTCCGGATCGATGTGGTTCCACGAACCGCCGCGAACACAACGGTCAAACCAGCTGAACCCCGTGACATCTTATATATAGAGAGGTTCAACTTCAAGCAAATTTCCGAGTGAAATATCAAGCGCCGCCAAAGGCGGCTCACCTATTGCTCACTACTGAACACCATCCCATTCGGCGCCGAAAGCGCCGATAACCACTCGTTTTCTAATGCTATACGCCGGAACCAGCGAAGGGTCCGCTGAAGGCGGCCCCGGAAAACAGAATTCTAACCAGGTCCTGCGGAAAGACGGAAGCCGTAGTTGCTGCCCCTGCTAACTGGGCCGCTCCTGATACGATTAGCGCACCGGAAGATGTCCGGATTGTTGTTGAACCACGAACCGCCGCGAACACAACGGAAGTTATCGGACGATGAGCCAGGACCCTGAGGATCGGTCTGTGACGCACTGCTATACGGTCCGTACAAGTCCGAGCACCACTGACTAACATTGCCAGCCATATCCGTAAGACCATACGAATTACGATAAATGTTACTGGTGCGCAATACAGGCGCAGTGCGCTTCGCATCCCCAAATTTCGCACTGGAGCACCAAAGCTTGCTACGGTCAAATGAGTTTCCCCAAGGAAAATCCAAGCCACCCTGACCACCACGAGCACCACGAGCACCATACTCAAACTGCGCTTCCGATGGCAATGTCAACCGAAAACCCGCAACATCACTTGCCCAGACACAAAAACCACCTTTGCCATCAGCACCCATAATGTCGTTCCAGGAAACATGTACCACCGGATGATCATCCAACATGCCCCACGACGGTGCTTCTGGAAGTTCAGTACCTGACGCGGCACAGTACTCCTTCCAAACACCAAACGTAACGGGAGCCGCACCCAGACGAAACGCTGAAACGGTGACACTATGGACGGGTTTTTCATCAGAATCGCCGGTTGAACTCCCCATCTGGAACGTGCCAGCAGGAATCGAGCGAAGAGACTCGACGTAGGCTTTTAATGCAGGGTAGTCCGTCAAACGATTCGCTGGTTTCGGCTTCGCCTCAAGCACAACCGCATGGTTCACAGACCCACCACGCGGGACCACAACCGTATGCACATATGGCTTGAATCCTGCTGCAACCACCGCAACTTCCAGCGACTTTGCCTTCTCAACGATATCATCCGTGAACACATTCCCTGTCAGCTGGGTGCCATCTACGGTGACTTTTGCACCCGCCGGAACACCCGTTAGCTCGAGGCGAATCGTTGTGGAAACGGCACCTCCGGGAGCAACCACTGTCTCGATAGCGCCACCACCTGCAGCGGCGGCTGTCGCCGACATCGGAACAAACAACCACTCTCCCTCCGTACCCCGCGAGCCGAACTGCGGTGTCTGCTTCTCCTTGCCATTGGTGCGTGACAGAATCAAATCTGGCACACTGGTCTTCAGCTGCGCACCAAGAAGACTTGTTGTCACAATCTCACCACTTGCAGCAGCCTGACGTAGCACCTCAAGCAGCTTATGTGTGAATGCAGAGTTACGAAGTCCAGGCAGAACTAACGCCTCTTCCCCCTTGCCTCCTGCTGCAATGGCCTGTAAAGCCGGTACGGCAAGAAACCCCTTTAGGGTCGCAGCACTTGGTTTTGGGAATGCCTTTGACTGTACAGTTAGACCTGCAAAACAGGCATCTGCAATCAAAAGCCTATGCCGGGCTGGACATGCTTCAAGCGGCCGCCAGAGACCATCCATGGGAATACAATCGGAAAAATATGGCCCTGGATTAGACGTGTCCTTAAGGTCGATATCAGCATCGGATGGAATCAAAAATCCTTGATCTCCACCATCCTGTGTCTTTATCGTTTGACCATGACAGCTGAAGTACACCAGCACACGGTCCGTAGCCAATATACGTTTACGGTCTGTGAGGGATGCGAGCGCCTTCTCAATCCCCTTTTTGGTCGCCTGAGCATCCTTCAAGACAACGACATTCTCAGAAAGAAAGCCATAAGAAGCGACTAAGAGTGCTTTCAGGTCATCCACATCCGCATTTGCCTGCGGTATTTGCAGATTGTCGGGAAACCTTGGATACGTGATTCCAACTAGTACCGCAAACGAGTTTGTGTAAAGTGTCGTATCGGCAAGCTCACCGCTGCGTGCCTTCACGGTCAATGACTTCGTCTGCGCATTCTGCGCGGCCGCTGGTAATACAAGACCAAAGGAGCCAAGGAGTATTGTGCGTCTATCCATGGTGAAACCTTTCTAAACGGTAAACCCCAAGTTAGCGAACGGTGAAGAACTGCACGATTGCCTGTGCAACGCCCGCAGGAGGCGTTACTGACGCGTTGCCAACCTGTCCATTCTTTATGCGTGCTTCTACGCCGAGAGATTTACCAAGATCACTCCGGAACGTATCAACACCACGCGCGACTACTCCAAGAGACTTTGATCCAGCATTTCTAAACTCACGAATGCCAGGTAACACACTCGCAGCAGCTTCACTTGAAATGATGGCCACCACTGTCTCACGACCAGGAGCTCCAGTTGGTGCAATCTTGAATTTATCGTTCGGACCACCGATGTTGATTAGTTGGCCGGATTGCACTTGGTTATTCGTTACAAACTCATTCGGGAACAACAAAGCAACTTCACCCTGTGAGTCAATGTTGTAGACAGTAAGGAAACCAGCGCGGTCGGACCGAACGCCAATAACAACTTCTTCACCAAACCGATATTCAGAGTTCGGGCCACGATCAACGGAAACGGCTAGACCACGACTTGGAAGCTGAGCAGACAGCGTCGCGATTGGATCTCGTGGAATGAACGTCTGCGTCGGAATATTTGTGGTTACCGGACGTGCAACAGTAATTGCGGCATTCGATGTTGCCACAGTGGCCTGACCGACAGAGTCAGATACTGGAAGCCGCTCACCTGTGAGCTGATGATGCATCCGATCAGCAACCTGTTGCGTCAGGAAGTCAATATCTGAAAACAATCCGGCAATGTCTTCCTTGATCTTTCGTTTGTCATCGATGAGCGTAATTGTAACTTCGCCATCCTTACGATCAATGGTGCCTCGGATAATCGAATCGGCATCCTTGCTTAACCGTACCAGCTTGACCTGACGTGAGCGTGAGAGCCAAAAGACAAGATTTTGCCGCACCTTGTCCATCACACTTTGGTTCGCACATGTGATGTTTCCAATGTGAACGGTAACTTGACGGAGTGGCGCTGATGATGGAGCCGTTCCACCACCGCGCGAGACAGTACGTGTTGGCGCTACATAATCTCCAAGAGCAATCTCACGGGTCAGCAAACCGAAATTTTCTTCCCAAAGATCACGCTTGATGCCACGGTTACGTTCATCTTCGACCGTTAGCTGGTTGAAACCGAGGCTCTCCAGACGGCTACTTTTGTTTACTCGGCGGACCAGTTCTTTGGCTGTAAGCCCTGTATCTGCGGCAGCCTGATTGAGTGAAATACTTCCCGCGTCATCCAGGTAGTAGCGGGCCAACTTGCTGGTTGGCTCGTCCTCTATTTTGGTTATAAGGTCAGTATCAAGTTTTTTGAGCGCTGCCTGAAATTTGCCCATGTCGCTCGAGAAGGCCTGTGAAAGGACATCAGCGGGTTTGTACAGTGACAAGGCCACGTCCAGATCAAATGTATTGCTCTTGTCCAGGACTTCGAGGAGTGGGCGAACCTGATCAGAGACTACTTTCATTCCAGTGGAGTGGCAACCGATACACGAAAGACCATTTACGATAACCGGGTCTTTACCTGCCGTCTGAAGGTCCCGGACAATATTGCTTGGAGCCTGGTCGAGACGGCGTCCATCTGCAGTCGCAATGAAGTATCCCTGTAATCCATTGGGAAGGTGGAAGACGTATTCACCACCATCCGCGGCAAAGTCGATGGGATTATTGAAGATGTTCTGTCGCCCCTGGTTACCCGCAAAATCATACGACTTCCAAAAGCTACCAAAGAGCGATCGGTGACGTTCTCCAACACGGTTGTTACGCGAGACACCGGATTGACGGCGGCCAAATCGGATGACCTTTGCCTGTTCGATGTTAGATTGCTCCGTCACGCCAAGACGCTTCTCAAGGTCAGGAACATTGTCAGGAAGCTCGAGAATTTCATGGTAAAGCGGTGGGACACTAGCAGTTGCGACAAACCAGTCCGCACGGATGTATGGAAAGGCTGCACCAGTCTGCCGACGGATGGTGTCCACTTGTGATGATGCATTTTTTGGTAGGAGCCCATAAGGGTTGACCGCTACAATCCTTTGCCATGTAGCATCGGTCCAATCTACGGTTCTAAGATCCAGACGGAGCACAGTGTTATCGGGACCCAGTGGTTTCAGTCGGACAATTTCAGGCGCCCATGATAATGAGTTGATGAGCTTTTCAAGTCCGATGCGCGCATCCTTAAGATCTGCCGCTGTGAAATCAGGATTCCGCTGCAAGTTTGCAATGGAGTAATAGCGCATGTACTTGCGATCTGCTTCATCCACAGAATCGATGTCAGTACTGATTGCGCGAAGGACCTGCTCTTCAGTGACGGCTGTGCGTGCTTTTGATGTAGCAGGCGGAGGAGTTGCACCACCGCTATTAGCATCACCGACTACTACACTTGGAAGATTTGCTCCATCTTTTACCCACTGCGTGATAGTTGCCTGGTCAGCGGCTGAGAGTGCCGGGTTTGGCTCTGGGGGCATTTGTTTGTAGGAGCGGCCTGTCATTTTCCCGAGAACGAACTGCAGACCGATAGAGCCTTCTGGGTCACCTCCGACAAAGTAGCCCTTCTTAAGCATCGCCTTAGTGTTTGACGCATCAAAGTACTGTGAGCCATCGTGACAACCGGTGCAGTTAGCTTTGATG
>CAIRTT010000635.1 GCA_903881535.1 uncultured Armatimonadota bacterium | reverse complement strand
TGCGCGGTCCGGAACCGCATACGACATGGATGGCAAGGTTCACGGCGGGATGGGTGTGGACTGGGGTGATTTCGACAATGATGGCCAGTTTGACCTCGCGGTGGCGACATTCGAGACGGAGCCGATGTCGCTTTACCACAGCGATGGCCCGGACTTGTTCTCGGATGTCAGTGTGCCATCCAATACCGCCTTCCCGACGCGCTCTTTCGTGACATTTGGCTTGCGGATGGTCGATATCGACAACGATGGCCTCCTCGACATAATCACCACAAATGGCCACGTGATGGACAACGTTCAGGATATTAAGCCCAAGAGTGTCTTCAAGCAGCCAAGTCAGCTGCTTAGAAACATTGATGGCAAGCGCTTCGAAGATGCGACGCCTCTGGCAGGGTCAGCGTTTATGATGCCAATCGTAGGCCGCGGGTTAGCGGTTGGTGACATTAACAACGATGGACGCCCGGATGTCGTGACCATTGACAGCTTTGGCGGCGTGCACATTTATGCCAATGAGCACCCGGCAAGCGGAGCGTGGATTGGGCTAAAGCTGATTGGGACGAAGTCCACCCGCGATGGCAGCGGTGCAATCGTTACGATCAAAGCCGGTGGAAAGACATTTGTGCGGCATGCGCACACGGATGGCTCGTATATGTCCGCGAGCGATGGCCGTGTCATCGTGGGTCTGGGTCAGGTATCCGGTTCTATAGATGTGAGTATTTGCTGGCCAAGCGGGCTCACGCAGCAGCTGAAACAGCAACCAGTCGGTAGCTACATTACGGTCACCGAAGGCGCAAAATAGAAAAGCAGGGAGCTAAGTTCCCTGCTTCGTTTCTTAGATTGCCTAAGGAAAGACCTTTGGAAATGGGACATCCGGGACGCCTTTCCGCAGCGTTACCAAACGGGCTTCCGCTTGCACATCGCCAGGTTTGAGGTGAGCGATAATCGACCACTCAAGGCGTGCGCGGGATGACATTTTCCGTTTATCAGCTTCGAGAGCCACGACACGGTGGCGTTCGACATCCGTGAGGTTTGCGCCAGACCCGTTCACCGCACGCGTCAGCCGATCCTTTGACTCGACGGCCTTTTGCTCTTCGGCGATCAGTTTGTCGCCTTTCGCCGTCTGGCCAGCACGGATCCGCAAGCGCGCGAGCCGCGGACGCAACCCAACCTGCTCGGGGAGCATCGAGTAAGACTTCTCAAAGGCATCCAATGCGCCTTTCAGATCCCCGGTGGCCTCGCGCACACGCCCGAGGGCCATGAAGGCAGCGGGAACGGGAGCAATCTGGATACCTGATTCGAGCGATGCGAGTGCTTTCTTGTAGAGCGTATTTGCTTGTGCCGGATTGGCTTCTGCTTCATCAAGATCCAATTTTGCACCGAGAATCCAGATGGCAGGGTCATTTGGGTCGCTTCGTTTAGCTGCTTCCTCAAGAACACCACGTGCTTCTGCAATCCGTTTTTGCAAATGTAGATTCGATGCCAACATCCCCCAGCCTGCGGGATTATCAGCATCCATCGCAATAAGGGCCCGGTACTCAGCTTCCGCTTCCTTATACTGTGCACCTGCCTGATAAAAGGTTGCAAGGGAGAGCAGTGGCTCAACAGAATTTGGAGCGAGCTGCTTAATGCGTTTGATACGCTCACCGATGTTTCCCGGCCAGTCAAGATCGGACTCGGTCACAGAAAGCACGAGCAACGCCGATGCCGAATCAGGCGCAATCGCCACGGCTTGCTTTGCAAAGCGCCACGCGAGGTCAACTTCTCCGAAGGCGCGGCAGGTGGCGGCGAGGCGCTCTGAGAGGTCTGCAGAGGATGCAGATTTAGCCGTCATTTGTCGGATGATGCCAAAGGTGGTCGCCTTGTCCCGCCCTTGAATCGCCACCATCGCACGGTTGATTTCTGCTT
>CAIRTT010000634.1 GCA_903881535.1 uncultured Armatimonadota bacterium | reverse complement strand
CAATTGGATATCTCGATATTGATGATGTGGACGGATCGAGTCCATGTAGACCGACATCGAAACAGCCGGGACCCCCACGGCTTCCGACCGCCTGCAGTGCTCGGTAAACATCTGAGAATCGGCCAGAACAGACTGTAGCTTCACCCGGTCTGCATCAGAAGTATTGCGGTATCTATCCCACCATTCTTCTAAAAAGACAGCAAAGGTCAGTCCCCCATCCAAACTTGCATACAGCTGCAAGCAGACAGGATTCGCACCTGTATCCGTTACGTAGTGGCCAGGATGTGCATCCGATATTGCAGTCCGGCACGGCCCAACCTCCGCATTATGACGAACCGCAATAATGATTCTCTCATCCGACTGGCATTCATCCAGAATGTCTTTGACTGCGTGAACCGCACCCTGAAGCGGATTCTCAACCTGAACCTCGGTGATTGTTGCATTCGGGCGTAATCGCACAGCAGAAGAAAAGTCCATCACAGCAAGTCCACAGTCTTGCTTCCACTGATTCACTGCGGCATCCGATGTCCCTCGAAATGCGTACGGTAGAGGGCTGTAGCCACTGGATGCAGCTATCCCGTATTTTGCTCGCCTCGCGGCAAGACGCAGTACGGTCAGTTCAGGATAGGTAAGCTGCTCAACGTTATCAATAAAAATGGCATCCCAGCGGTCGGACTCATCGTCAACGATGCCATCTAATGCCATCAGTTTGTCAGCGAGGTTCCCAAGAGATCCATTGTGGATGTAATTGAGCTGGTAAAGCTGCTCCGTCAGCAACGCCTGCCAAGGCTTTCCAGTTAGACTCTCATGGCGCAGTGATTGCCTGTATTCATTACACATTGCCTGCAATCCATCCTGTGGAGACTCTGGGAACATCTTCTCAAGGAGAAAGATTAGCTCGCCCTGACCAACGACGGTCGGTGTTCCTGTGCATCCGGTTCTCGCCGCATTACGTAGCACGATGTCTGCAGCATAGTCATGAAATGTTGTGAAATTCACTCTTTCAGCAAGAAGCGGCGCACGCAGGGCCATCCTTTCAAAGAGATAAACCATGTGCCTCCGTAAATAGGTCACAAATAGGATGCGTGCATTTCCCGCAGAAGTATCTTCAGCCAGACATAGAAGGCGCTCCAGTAGCACCTCAGTCTTTCCAGTACCAATGCCGCCATCAAGGCATACGTTGCCTGGCAGCTGGATAGCATTTACCTGATGTGGAAGAAGTTCATTCTTGCTAGCGAGTCGTTGTGTTACAGGGGACCGGTGTTGGGTCAGACGGCGGATGAGTGTGTCGACGGAAACATTCAGGAGTTCGGCGGCTGCGGTGAAAGATTCGCTGGTCTTCGTTGCGACGTCAAGTTCAGAATCGCTGACAAGGAGGAGCGCAGCTAGGTTGTCGGCCATCCGTTCAATCCGTTCATTCTTACCATATGCAGAGACGTAGGTCTGCTGCTGGCTTGTCGAACCATGATTGTCATGTCCAAGAACCGCATGTGCGAGCTCATGTGCAAGAACTTCCCGCCGATAGAGAGGAAGCAAGTCACGCCGTATCCGAATGGTACGCGTTGAAGGGTCGATACAGGCATCAGCTCCGAACAACAACGCACTCGATGCTCCAACTCCTTTGACGCGGAGACCGTAACAGTCTAAAAGTGTTTCGATTCGATCACCGGAATGTGTGTCCCCAGTTACTTCCCACAGGTGCAGAGCTTGCGATGCGTGCGCACTCACAGCATCTAACATTTGTCCCCCAACCAATGTTTACGATCGTCATCACTGATGTCATCGTCATCCAGTAATGCATCCTCAAATGTCTCCAAAACAACCATCGGCTCTCCGTTCTCGGCGTGGAATCGAATCCCCGCGGGAATCGCTGGAGGCAAAGCAACATATGTACGAAGCTGTTCAATGGATACGATAAGAACATCCGATAATTTGTCGAAGAGACGTTCTGGCAGGGATGCAACGTGCAGCAGTCGTAAGTCGAGCTTATGTAAGACATCTAGTGAAAGTCGAAGGTGCCGGCTAACCTCCGACATGTCCATGCCGAGTGCTTCGGCGGATTTCCGAATCGACCAAGATGCAGGGTTTATTTCTTTTATACGTGCACGTCCTGTATCGACAATGGCATCGAATTCGGTGGACGAAGTATTCGCTAAAATGCGATCGACCTCACCGTCATGGACAGCCCCCAATAGGTACATCCCGATCACGTTCTCAGAATCAAGTTCACTGTTTGAGTTCACTGACTTATCTCACTTTCGATGTGTCGTTCACGAATTCTAGTCAAAATGTTTCGGACTGTTCGTCCCGTACGCCCTACTCTGCGGGCGATGGTGTCTATTGAGGCATCCGAGCTTTCCTCCGGCAGCTGTTCAACACATTTCAGATACAGCACCAGACGCTCTTCATCCGTCAAACCCGCCATTATCGTGCGCAGCATTGCAGTATCTTCAACGGACATCGTCTCATCCGACACTTCCGGAAGGCTACCGGCATCGAGTGATGTCGCATCCGATAAGCTACGTCGCACCTGAGATTTTGTGCTGATGGTCTCGAATCGGTAAAGCAGGCAACGAAGGAACTGACATTCCCAAAACGAAATCTTGGAATCCTGAAGCATGAGATGTTCCATGACAGCTGTAAGCGTCTCCTCAACAATTCTCTCAGATTCCACATTTGAGTAGCCAAACTTTCGGACTTTCGCCCGTAACACGAGATTAGAAACTGCGTATAAGCGAGCCGCAGCTTCATCATGAGCCTTTGAAACGCGCCGGCAGCCATGGCGGACTGCCCAAACCAGCACCTCTAGAATGCCCGCCGGATAGCGTTGTCCTGGAGCGATCGATGCACATAACATCAGTATCTCCCTTTCCCTCTCCGCAGGGCGCAACGCAGCCAGCTGCCTGACTCTCTCCTCGACATCCGGACGCCTTGTGTAGGTTCGCTGGATGTCGGGCGGGTGCTGCGCAAGTTGATCATTCATTGGCAATACTCTACTTTAAAGTCGTTATCCGGAAAGATTGAATTTACATGATTTCTTGAATGATGCGTGAAGGTACAAAGTCCGTTGCGTATCATAGAGACAACATGAAGCAGCTCAACCGTCGTGATGCCCTGAAGCTTGCGGGACTAACATCGCTCACATTGTCACTGGAAGCTATCCTCGCTGGCTGTGGTGGTGGTTCCACCTACAAGTTACCGGCATCCGCACGCCTGCTCAGCACAGCTGGTGGACAAAAGGTTGCTCAGCCAGGATGGACAGTTCGCGTCGACCCCGATGTACAGCCTGCAAAGGAATGGACTGTTCTCATTTACATGAACGGTGCCAATGACCTTGAAACGTATGGTCTTCTGAACACAAATCAGCTTGAGCAATCCGGTTCTACAGAAGACATTAACTTTGTCGTGCAATACAAGCGATTTGCGGGACGGTACGACAATTCTGATGGTGACTGGGGTGATACCCGCCGGTTTTATGTCGATCGCGCAAACGACCCAACCCAAATTGAAAGCACACTCATCAGCCAGCACAATGGTGTTGACATGGGTGAGAAATCCCGTCTAAGTGAGTTTGTGCAATGGGGCGTCACGACATTTCCTGCACGTCGGTATTGTCTAGTTCTATGGAATCACGGCGCTGGATGGCGCTCGGTAAAATCCGCCAAAAAGGTAACCCGTGGTCTTTCCTACGATGATGCAACAGGAAGTCATATCGAAACCATAGACGTGCCCGGTGCGATTTCGCACCCCAGTGGCCGGATGTGGGACTTGTTGGTTGTTGACTGCTCGCTGATGCAAATGGCGGAAGTCGTTTATGAACTCCGAAACAAAGCCGAATACATCGTCGGATCTCAAGAGAGCCCGCCGGGTGAAGGTTTACCGTACGATGCATTTGCCCGCACACTTGTGCGTACCCCAAACATTCAGACGAAAGACCTCGCTGTAGATCTTGTCACCCAGACAATCAATCGCTATGGAACGCTCAGCAATACAACACAATCAGTGATTGATACGAGTCAAGTCGCATTGTTGTCCCAGTATTTGGACAATCTAGGCGTTGCTCTGCTCGCCGCATCAGAAATTTACGGCACTGCGATATCCGATTCGCGCGCCTTAGCGGAGAGCTATGCTTACGCAGAAAATAAGGATCTCCTTGACTTTATCGACTTGCTTACGGATAAAGACGCGCAAGGAAACTTCTACATTCCGGATCCAGATGTCCAAGCAGCCGCAGTAGCCCTACGTACAGCAGTCAAGGCAGTGATTGTCAAAAATGTAAACGGTGCACAGCACCCGCGCTCTCAAGGTCTAGCAATTTACCTTCCCACTCCTATTCGCTTCAGGACGATTGACATCGAACAGGCAAATGGCTTTGGACAACGCTACAAGGAACTTGCTCTAGCAAAAGCCGCACCGAATTGGATGGCATTTCTGGAGAAGGGTCCCCGCTAAGTCTTTTGAACTACGCTTTTGAGCGCGCGAATCGTCCAACCCATTAGGTTCTCAACATCGGGGCTAGGCATTTCAGCGTCGGACTGGCACAGCAGTAAACCTAAAGTTCCGATGCCGTCTTCACCGTACCGTGACCAGCATCCGCTGAGTAATAGCGATCCTGAAAGTACAGCGAGTCGACACGCGCCGGTTCCACCTGATTGATTACAACACCCAGGAGTTCTATCTTTGTACGCTCAAGCTGACGGCGGGCCTGCTGTTCAACACCCCGTGGAGTATGTCCAGCTTTAGCAACAATAACTGCGACATCAAGCTGAGAACCTAGCACGAGGGCATCCGCAAATATGATCGGTGATGGTGCATCCACAATCACCATGTCAAACCTGGATTTCAACTCAACCAACAAACGTCCCATCGCGGCACTAGACAGCATTTCACTGGCCAATTTAACTGCAGGTCCCGCTGGTAACACAAACAAGCCATCCTGCTCGGTTGGCTGCACAGCCGCATCCAGACCAAAATTCCCATTCAATACCGATGAAACGCCTGCCGCCGGGTTTGCACCAAAAAGCATGTGCAACATTGGGCGCCGTAAGTCGGCATCCAACAAAACGACCTTACGTCCCGTTTGTGCGAGAGCGATTGCCAGATTGGAAGCAACCGTACTTGCTCCATCCCCCGGCCTCGCACCAACAACCAACAGCGTTTTAAAAGGATGGGTCGCAAGAGATAGTTGAATATCGGTGCGGAGTAACCTGAAGGCTTCCGCAACACCCGAGAGCGGATCGTTGAGTACAACTTTGGCACCCTCAATCGGGTCGCCATGGTGCGCTGGGATGGATGCCAGAACATTCACCCCCATTTCACGCTCGAGATCTCCACCTGTCCGAATCGTGTTGTCCAATCTGGACATTCCGATTGCAAGTAGTGCTGATACGACGCTCGAAAGAGCCAGGCCATATACGAGCACTTTCCAGCGATTAACGGGATCGACAGGCAGCAAATGCGCATATGATTGCAGAGACATCACTGGAATAATCGTGGCCGATTCTGTCGCAGCAGCGGTTAACTCCTGATCAATTTTACCAAGGCGCTCATCGATGACCTTAATTTGCCGATTGATGTTGTCAAACTTGCTTTGCAGCTGTGGAGCAAGTCCCCACTGACGCTCCATCTTGGCCCGGTCATCTGTGACCTGATCCAAGCTTCGCTTTAGCTCGCCACGCTCTGCATCTGCATCCGCCAGCTTAATCGCCAGTGCATCAAAACGATCATTCCATCGCGTCATTGTCTGCGTCCGACGCTGTGCGGTGTCCACATCCCGCTGTGCAGACATCAGATCGCTTTCAGCTTTAATGTATTCATCGCTACGAACACCAAGATTACTACGGTCCACAACAAGCATTGCGCTCTTTGCAAGCTGTAGTCGTTGCTCAGCTACGATCAAAACCGGGTTTTCAGATGCCGATACCGCGACTTTGTCAACTCGCTTTACACCACTGATTGCATTTCGGAATGAGTCGACTCGTTCATTCATGCCCGCGAGGCGCATGCGTAATCGCTGCTCTTCTTGTTCAAGCGCTTGATAGCGGACAAACGTCTGGTCGGCAACTAAGCCAATGCGGCCATTTAATGAACCCGCAGATCGGAAAACAATCAGCGTATTGTTAGCAATATCCATTTGAGTTTGCAACAATTTTCGCTGCTTACCAAGCCTTGCGAGTCTTGCTGCATTAGACTGTCTCGATGCCCGATCAGTATCAGATAATGCCGCCACAGAAAGCATGTTTACAGCTAACATTCCCTCGGCTGGTCGTGAAAAGGAACCCGTCAATCGAATGACTGGGTCGAATTTCCGATTGGCATCCGCTGAATGAATCGCCTCACTTACACTTACTGCAATCCGACTACGCAGCTCGCTCACAATCGTTGAAGTGTCTCCAGAAATACCCGAATCCGCATAGGTTCCCTGAGAATCCCGCGGGCTGCTGATGATGTCGGCAACGCGCTGATGTTCATCACGCAGAGAATTTTCGCTGTTTGTTTCCCTTAGCTCAAGGTCCAAAGCCGCAAAATATTGGGTGCGTTCTAGGATGTCCAAGACCCGTTGGGTTCGCTGCAACCTCGGTAATGTCATTAATGTTGCAGCAGTGACAAATACCGAATCACTTGACCTGATTGCTTGGTAGGCCGCCGACACCTGATCCTCGAGCGGATTCGCACTTGTGGGCGAAGATGAACCTGGTGATGTTGCGGCAGTAATGGAAAGAGTCGATTCGACAGGGACAATCGCGTTGATACGTTGAAACTCAGTACCAACAAAGATGGCAGCGGCACAGACAAGTGTCAACAGCAAAACCCACCATCGGCGTGCCCGGAGGATTCTAAATGTCGACCAGAATGTCGTGTTCTGCGTCACTTTAAGCTGCCATTCCTGACTTTGTGGTCACACTCTGGCCACGTGATGTCGTCATGTAAGGAGGAAAGAAATCCGCTGCGATTGCAGTTGCATCCGGACTCGCCATCACCACAGCATACTCAATAAAATTCTGAAGCTCACGAATGTTTCCAGGGAATGAGTGCTTATTCAGCGCATCCTCAGCATCCGTTGTAAATCCGCCTACAAACGAACGACCATTCTCGGCTGCAATTCGCTCCAAGAATGCATTCGCCAGCAACATCACATCGGCACCACGCTCACGAAGGGCTGGAAGATGAACGGGTACGACATGAAGACGATAGTAGAGATCCAACCGGAATGTACCATCCTGAACTGCCTGCCAAAGATCCCGGTTTGTGGCGGCTACAAGACGCACATCCACTTTGACAGTCTTCGTACCACCAATACGGCAGATTTCACGTTCCTGAAGTGCCCTCAGAAGTTTGACCTGTGTAAGTGGAGGAATATCCCCAATTTCATCCAGGAACAATGTTCCCCCATGTGCGAGCTCAAACCGCCCCGGCTTTGCTTGCTGCGCTCCTGTAAATGCGGATTTCTCATGACCAAAGAGTTCTGATTCCAACAATGAGTCTGGTAACGCAGCACAGCTTACTGCCACAAATGGACCTGCTGACCGCGGACTTGCTTCATGCACCAGCTTCGCTGCGACTTCTTTACCCGTACCGGATTCTCCGAGCAACAGAACGGTCGCTCGGTTTGACTTTGATGCGCGCACCAGATTCTCAGCCAGATGCCTGGTTACTGGCGAATCGCCCAGCAAACCTGATTTGTGTGCAAGAAGCATCGCATCGGTTTGAGCAATCGTTGCAGACTTGCTCCCTCGACTTACTGCGAAGGCTGCAGAAATAGTTGGAGATGGCGTCTCAGATTTCAGGGCGCGCTTTACCGTCGCCTTAACTTGGTCAACATCAAATGGCTTTGTAATGTAATCGAATGCCCCTAGACGCATCGCTTCAACGGCACTTCGCACAGTTCCATGCCCGGACACCACGAGTGACTTTACAGTTGGGTGAAGCTTACGTATTCCATCTAGGACCTGCAAGCCGTTCAAGTCAGGCATTAGGTAATCTGTGATCACCAAATCCAGATGTTGTTCAGCCTTGGCTTTCTTGAGTGCATCTCGTCCACAATCGGCAGATATTATGCGATAGCCATCGGCTTCTAATACTGCACCCAGTACACGCCGCAAGTTTGGCTCATCATCAACCAGCAATACCGTTACTTCGTTCATAAATCGTTTCCGTACTTAGTTTCGGTATCAGCGACCGGGAATATAAGGGTAATCTCGGCTCCAGAATACTGGGAAATTCCAACTTCCATTCGAATGCCAAGGATATCCAGGTCCTGACGAACTTGTGCGAGTCCAAGACCTGTTCCACGCGACTTTGTCGTATAGAACGGCTCGAAAATCCGTTCACGCAGCTCTACAGGTATGCCCGGGCCATTGTCACCAATGTGAACGATGATGCCATCCAGAGTTTTCTCTACCATGACATCTACCTGCGGTTCACCGTGATGCACACACGCCAGACAGGCAGCTTGTGCAGCATTCCGAAGGATATTTCGAACAGCTCTGCCAACGCGTGCTTTATCGGAGGTTATTACTTGGGATGTAAGTCCAGAGAAATCTGTGCTGACTTTGTTTTTGAAGACTGGATCTTGTGAAAGGAGCTTAACTTCATCACTAAGGATGTTTACAAGATCAAAAGCATCCTGTTGTAGTGGGTCAGATTTGGAGAAGTCAAGGAGGTCTGTTGTCATTTGCGCAAGGCCATCGGCTTCTTCAATGACAATTCCAAGAAACTCTTGACAGTCACTACGGTCGCGCGTCACCGACATGAGGTGCTGGGCAGACCCCTTTATCGCTCCCAAGGGATTACGGACTTCATGGGCAACAGTAGCCGCCAGACGTCCAATGCCAGCAAGCTGCTCGGACCGTGCAACTTTACGTTGCATTTCCACTTGTTCGGATGCCATTCTACGGACATCATCCAGAACCATTGTCTGCCCAAAAGTAGCCCCTACGATTGATGCAAATAATGATAGAACGCGCATATCGTCATCGATGAAGGGTTGGCTTGGTACTCTCCGTGAGACACTTAGGACTCCGAGGACTGTGCCATCATTAACGGCGAGTAATGGAACACAGATAGCACTTTCAATCTCTGCGCGTTGCTTGATTCGACTTTTTCGTCCCTGCATAAGTGGGTGGGCATCCGGATCCTTGTGCATTAGTACAGATTGTCGAGACTCAGCAACCCTCCCTGCAATGCCATCACCAATGATAATGGTCATGGATTGATTGACTTCGCTCGACAGACCAACGCTTGCTGTCAAGCGCATTAGGTCGGTACCTCGGTCGCGTAGGAAGAGTGAGCCCGTGTGTGCTTCAAGTGCGGTCACAGCACGGTCGATTACAAGTGGGCAGAGATGCGACATTTCAATGTAAGGAACTGTACGCCAAAGCTCTTCCAGCGCCGTCATTTGGCGGCGAAGTCGTGCAAATCCCGGTGTGTCCTGCTTTGCAATCGCTCGCGTTGCATAGCGGCGTTTACGGTGGACGGTTTCCAAATTTGTCATCACTCCATATTCTCGGCAAATTTCAGGCTGTTGTGGAGGCTACAATGATGCTGTGACATCAAGTGAAAACAACAGCTATGGTGCGTTGGCTGGCGTTTATGACCACATCATGTGGACCGTTCCGCACAGTGCATGGCTCTCACGAATTGAGCGTGATATTCGCGACCGAAGGAAGCGACCGCGCAGCGTGTTCGATATCGCATGTGGCACAGGTCTTGGAACAGAAATACTCTATTCACGGGGCTATAGTCCCGTTTATGGGGCCGATTTGTCACCAGAAATGATCAGCGTAGCCCGCAACAAGGCCAATACGGCTGGAAGCGCTATCACCTACTTTGTTCAAAATGCCGAAGTGACATCACTCCCGGATGGGCTCACGGTTGATTTGGTTACCTGCTTGTTTGATGCGTTGAACTACGTGACAACCCTTGATGGTCTTTACCGAGTTTTTACATCTGTCGCCCAAACACTCAATGTCGGTGGGGTGTTTGCCTTTGACCTCAACGCTCCCTATGCACTGCGCCAAGGGTTGTTCAATCAGGAAGATGCCATCGGCAATATTCGGCACGTTTGGAAAGCCACATGGGATGAAGAAACCAGGCTCTGTACGGTAAATATGGACTTCTGGCGTACACATCCAGATGGGTCCGAAGATGTGTTTTCGGAGCAGCATGTGCAACGGGCGCACACAAAGGATGAAGTTCGTGATGGCCTGCGTCGCGCAGGTTTCCATGAAATTTTGTTTTGGGGTAACTATGCTGACAAGGCGCCAAACAGTAAATCAGACCGCTGGTTGGTTACAGCAGTTTTGAGGGAGAAACCGGAATGAAATGGCATGCAGGGCTGGGTTTGCTTGCATTGATGGTAGTGGCTGGATGCGGAAAACAGGGCGGAAACACATCACAGGTTACGAACCCCATGCCGGTTCAGACATCCCCGTGGCTTTTTAAATCCACAAGCCCTGCAGATAACCGTGGCAATCACGGTGTCTATCTGTCTAATGGAGTCATCGGAGTATCCCTTGGCCCGTTTGGGCCAGATAAGAGTTCTTCCGTATTTCTGGCAGGCGTTTATGACAGTGCTGAAAACCTCCTCCCGATTCCGCTGTTCGATGCAAGTCCATTACCCTATCCAGCCATTGCAAGCTTTGATCAAACTCTGGACATCGAGCATGGCACACTGACGACAGAATTCACCGATTCCAGTGGAAGCAAGGGACGCATCATCGCGTTTGCATCAAGAGCTGACCGTTCTCTTGTCGTCTTCCGGTACGAAGGTGCAGCCGAGGCTCTTGCTAGCCGCGTAAAAAACCTACCTGTGATCTCAGGAACCTTCCCAGGAATACGTGCCGGCATTACCGTTTCTGAAGTCAAAGAGACCAACGGTACGACTGTCATCGGACGAATCCAATCACCTATTTCGCCCCTTTCTACCAAAAACACCGTCCTGAAACCTTTTGAAACCCTGCTCAGCGAACATCGAACACAGTGGGAACAGGCATGGAAATCAGACATCATCATTGATGGCGACCCAGAAGCACAGCGTGTGATCCACAAAGCACTCTTTGATCTTCGTCAAAGTGCAGCACCAAAGGGTAGTAACGTCGCGATTCCTCCTGAGGGCCTCGCGGGTAACTTTTACAAGGGTCACATTTTCTGGGATGCCGATGTCTGGATGCTTCCCGCGTTGCTTCCATTTGACCCCGATGCCGCAGCGGATATCGTTGGCTACCGAGACAAAGTCAAAGGGTCCGCTACACCCTGGGAAGGTGCGCTTACGGGTAAGGAACGGGCGCCAAGTGGCTTCTCTGATGGACGCCATGTGATCGCAGATGCAGGCTACGGAGCGTTACTCGTTCTCCAGACAAGCGCATCAAAGACAGACAAAGCGCTCGCACTACGGGTTTTGATGCGCGCGGCTGATGAGCTGGTAAAGCTCGGATTCAAGAGCGGTCCCCCATCATCCTTTGGGAAAGTGACAGGCCCAGATGAGCTCAATATGGGGGTGGAGGAAAATGCATACACCAATGCGCTGGCAAAGCGCGTTTTGCGTGGCGCGACGCAATTCTCCCGCACGGCCGGCAAGCAGATTAATCCGCGCTGGGATGTCCTTGCTTCGGAACTCCAGATTCCGATGACGCCTAATGGAATGATTGCCAAGTGTAAAAATGATGATGGCAAGAAAACAAAGCAAGCGGATGGCGAGCTTGCTCTTTGGCCAGGCAACGCGACAACGGACCTCGATGTGCTGGCAAAGTCATTCGATTATCACAAGACCCGTCCCATAAAGAATGGCCCAGCCATGACCGATGCGATTCACACCCTCATTGCCGCGAGACTTGGTCGCGCTAAGGAAGCCGAAGAAAACTTGATGGATTCCTACAAACCCTTCCTCAGGGGGCCATTCATGCTCTTTAGCGAAAAGCGATCGATGGACCGTTGTGTGTTCGTTACAGGCCTCGGCGGGCTGATTCAGTCAATTGTCTATGGCTATGCTGGCCTCGAATTGTCTGGTGATAAGCCCATCGCAACACAAAAACCAGCGCTTCCCGCAACCTGGAAGAAACTGACCCTGAAAGGCATTCATCATCGTGGAAACCGCTACGATGTCAGTGTCGAAAGCTCTGGATCACGCATCACTAAGACGAACTAAGAAAGACGCTCAATGATTTTCCCTACCAACCGTTATGTACGCTTTGATGAGCTGACGAAGCTCTTGTTTCAACTCGCTGAGACCTACCCAAATCTTGTTGATGTCGGGTCAATCGGCAAGTCCTACGAAGGTCGTGACATTTGGTGCGCTACCGTGACAGATAAGTCGACGGGAAAGGCAATTGATAAGCCAGCGGTGTGGTGCGATGCCAACATCCATGCAACGGAAGTGAGCCCAACAACAGCACTCACGTACCTACTGGACCAACTGACCACACTATATGGAATTGATGAGGACATCACCCGTGCGGTTCGCACGAAGACGTTTTACGTTATTCCGCGGGTGAACCCGGATGGCGCAGAGCTATTTCTGGCGGACTCCCCCGAAGCGATTCGATCCAGCACCCGTCCGTATCCATTCGATGATGAGCCATTGTCCGGACTTAAGCGCGAGGATGTTGATGGCAATGGACGCTTGCTCCAGATGCGCATTTTGGACCCTGATGGACCTTGGAAGTGCCACCCCGATGAGCCTCGCCTGATGATCCGTCGTGATGCAACCGAGCGTGGCGGGTCCTATTACCGCCTTCTTCCAGAGGGTATTGTTCTTGATCCAGACCCCGATGTGCTAGCAATGACACCAACTCGGCATGGTCTTGATCTCAATAGAAACTTCCCGGGACACTGGCGTGGTGAAAGTGAGCAACACGGCGCTGGCCCTTATCCGACATCAGAACCAGAAGCACGGGCACTGGTCGACTTCATCGCGAAGCACCCGAACATCTGCCATGCTCTTACATTTCATACGTATTCGGGCGTCCTGCTGCGTCCCTACGGCACTAGCGCAGATGACAGCATGCCTGCCGAAGACCTTTGGACATTCCAAGAAATCGGCAAAAAAGGTACCGAGATCACGGGATATCCTGCGATCTCCGTCTTCCATGACTTCAAATACCATCCAAAGGAAGTGATCACCGGAGTCTTCGATGACTGGTGCTACGACCATTTCGGTATCTATGCATGGACGGTTGAGATCTGGAGTCCTCAACGCCAAGCTGGAATCACAGAGGGCTTTGATGCAACAACGAAACAAGGGGCGTTTAGATTTACGACGTGGGGCCGCAACCATGAGCTGTCCGACGACATTAAGCTTCTAAAGTGGAGCGATGATGCCCTTAAGGGTGAAGGATATCTCGCGTGGGTCCCGTTTACGCATCCACAGCTGGGTGACATCGAAATCGGCGGATGGGACACACTGTATGCCTTCCGTAATCCTCCATCTGAATTCCTGTTCGATGAGATTCAGAGATTCAGCAAATGGGTCATCTGGCAGGCGCTCATCACTCCAGAGCTCGAGCTCGAAGTACAGACAACTCATTTGTCTGGGACGACCTATAAAATCCGGGCCATTGCCAAAAATGTAGGATTTCTCCCAACATACGTATCAAAGCAGGCACTTGCAAAGAAAGTTGTTCGTGGAATTGTGATGGAGCTCACAGCTGATTCGGATATAAGTTTCATCACAGGCAAGCAGCGGACAGAGCTTGGACAGTGCGAAGGCTACCATCTCAAGGGCGTGGCAAACTCTGGCTATGCAGGCGATGTCACAGACTACAAGGTTGTTGCTGAATGGACGATAAGTGCGCCATCGGGAACGACGATCAAGGTTGATCTCAAACATACGCGCGGCGGATGTAAACACGCTACCGTCGCAATTTAACCAGAAAAGCCCTCTCTGGATCACATCCAGAGAGGGCTTACCTTTTGCCATGTGGGTCGGCTGGGACTCGAACCCAGGACCAATGCCTTAAAAGGGCACTGCTCTACCGCTGAGCTACCAACCCGTGAGCGGCCTGATTATACCACTCAGAGTAGACCAGTATCTACGCAATTGAACGAATGAAAGTGAATTGTCGTTACTCTACGCGGCGCCAATGTTAAGATTGGCACGGATGATGATTGTGTTTTAGGTATAAACCCGGTGTTAATCGGGATACAGAAAATGTGTGATGCACGTCATAATCACTTTGTTCAGGTTCTAGTTTTCCGGGTTGGTCGAAAGGACGAAATATGTACTCTATGTCGTGGCTATATACAATTTTTATTCTCGTCCAAACGCTCCCTCAGACCCCAGCAACATCTGGTCCATCTACAGATGTTACGACTTTCAGGGCATCAAAATCGTTGACATCTGCGCAGCGTGCCCGCGCCGCAATGCAACCTAAGTATGCTCCCACTCCGTTAACATCATCATCGTCTGGTTTGTCTGGAGGCAGCTCCAGTACAGGCCAGACCAAAGCTACCGATTTGGTAACACTCAACCGTGCAAAGCGATCCAGTCAATATGTCCCGGAAGACATTAACGACAAAGTTTCCTGGAAACGAAAGGGAATTGCTACGGCAACGCCTTGGGAGCGTGAGGTAGGCGGTTGGGATAAGCGTCCCGACTGGAAACCAAACAGTACATGGGATGGAACGCTAACGCGCGTCTCTGGTGGAAACCTTGCAGGCACTGCAACCAGCGGCAGGCAAACGTACGACATCAAGCATCCTAATCTTGTCGTGAACGGCAAGACACCCGTTAAACGTCGCTAACGACACCAATGTTTTAGATATTGGTACGCGTGATTGGAAACAACATCAGAAATGCAAATTCAAGGTTTCTGGTGGTGATTTTATTTTCCGGAAGCTTGATCCACGGGGTGGACCAACTAAGGCCCCTTGCGGCGTTGCTCAGCCAGAACGTGTAATCAACAGCAAGGTACCCATAAAAAGTCGGTGACCGCACGAATACCGTAAACCTTTGGAGTGCGGTGGAACATAACCATCAGGGAGGCCAATCCAAGGAAATCACAATGTTTGTGAGCGTAAGGCAGTCTATTCACAACGAATACGGCGCCTAAGGCGCCTTGCGGCGTTGCTCAGCCGGAACGAGCTTCTTTAGTCGTGCGAGCTCATCACGGATGATGGCAGCATGCTCGAAGTCCAAGCTGCGGGCCGCTTGCTTCATTTCTTTTTCCATGTCAACCAGGGTTGACATCAGTTGGTCAAGAGACATGTTCTCCGGTTGCTTTGTTGAACTTGCCTTGTAATGTACCTTCGCTTCAGCAACTTTCTTGCTTTCGATAATCTGACGGACAGCCTTGATGACGGTAGATGGTGTGATGCCATGCAATGCGTTGTGGGCTTGCTGCTTTTCACGTCGCCGCTGCGTCTCCGTCATTGCCCGTTCCATCGAGCCGGTAATCCGATCGGCATACATGATGACTTGGCCACCGACATTACGTGCCGCACGTCCTATCGTCTGTATCAGCGCAGTATCGCTCCGTAGAAAACCTTCTTTGTCGGCATCCAGAATCGCAACCAGCGAAACCTCAGGAAGGTCCAAACCTTCACGTAGAAGGTTGATACCAACAATGACATCGTAAACTCCAAGGCGAAGGTCACGCAATATCTCAGTACGTTCCAGCGTGTGTACCTCTGAGTGGAGATATTGGACTTTGATGGCAAGGTCAACCAGGTAATCGGTCAAATCCTCAGCCATCTTTTTGGTGAGCGTTGTGACAATTACGCGTTCACCACGTTCTGTGCGAATTCGGATTTCACCTACAAGGTCATCGATCTGACCTTTAGATGGCTTTAGAATGATTTCAGGATCGACAAGACCTGTTGGCCGGATGATCTGTTCGACAATGCGATCCGAGTTCTGGCGTTCAAAGGGACCAGGCGTTGCGCTGACGAAGACACACTGTCCAATGGTCTCCTCCCATTCCTGGTAGCGAAGAGGGCGATTATCGGCAGCGCTTGGAAGGCGGAAACCATATTCAATCAGCGTGTCTTTACGTCGCTTATCACCGGAGAACATCGCATGGATCTGTGGCAATGTCTGGTGGGACTCATCGACAACGACTAGAAAATCATCCGGGAAGTAATCAAGAAGCGTGTTCGGTGCAGTCCCAGGTCCACGTCCATCAAACCAACGTGAATAGTTTTCAACTCCCGAGCAGTAGCCAAGCTCACGTATCATTTCGAGGTCAAAGCGTGTCCGTTGTTCGATACGCTGTGCCTCAATCAGCTTGTCCTGTGACTTGAAGCGCCGTACGGATTCCAGCATTTCGGCTTCGATGCCAGCCAGAGCAACTTCCATACGCTCCGGGTCCGAGACGAAGTGGCTTGCAGGGAAGATCGTTATCTCATCCCGCTCTTCCAACGTCTCACCCGTCAGCTGATCAATCAAGGAAATGGCACGCACATCATCCCAGTCGAAGGAGATCCGGATGACAACTTCTTCATCCTTTGGTTGAATCTCAAGCGTGTCGCCAAGCACACGAAAGGTACCTCGCGTCAATGCAAAATCATTTCGTGAAAACTGTATACTCACCAGCCGTCTGAGGACTTCATCGCGGTCGTAAGATTGTCCCCGTTTGAACCAGACAATCATGTTCTTGTAGTCCTGCGGTGAACCTAATCCATAAATACAGGACACAGATGCAACAATAATGACATCACGGCGTTCAAGAACAGACTGCGTGGCGCTGTGACGTAATCGGTCTATTTCCTCATTGACCGACATATCTTTCTCGATGTAGGTATCGGTCTGGGCGATGTAAGCTTCTGGCTGAAAATAGTCGTAGTAACTGACAAAGTATTCGACAGCATTGTTTGGAAAGAAGTCGCGGAATTCACCACATAGCTGCGCAGCAAGCGTTTTGTTATGTGCAATCACAAGTGTTGGACGCTGTACGCGTTCAATGACGTTTGCGATGGAAAAGGTCTTGCCCGTCCCCGTTGCACCGAGTAGCGTCTGAAATCGGTTACCGGAATTGAGACCTTCAACAAGGCCTTCGATTGCGGTAGGCTGATCTCCCCCGGGCGTGTAGGACGATACGACTTGAAACGGTCGGTCTGGCAAGCTTGTCTCCTAGGAACTTAGTAACTCCTATTCTAGCATTGGCAACCGTGTTGATAGATGGTTCAGCGCACTGGCGAAGTAACAGGGAGACTTTTGCTAGGTGCAGCGACCTTACGCTTTATGGTCATCATCACTGTTCCAACAGCAAGGAAGCTACCTAAGAACAGATATGGCTCAATGGGCACGAGAAAGCGATGATTACTGAATGTCAAAACGTGTACAGCCGT
>CAIRTT010000633.1 GCA_903881535.1 uncultured Armatimonadota bacterium | reverse complement strand
GCGACTCCTGAGCGATATTTGGCGGCGGCGCTCCCGTCGGCAGAGGATTCACAATGAAGCGTTTGCTAGAAAAGGGAGGTATGGGCCTGGTCTGCGTGATCATGATCCTCCTCTGTGCGATTTTTGTCCCCCACTTTGCGAGCACAAACAATATAACGGCACTCCTGATGAGTATCTCCACCATCGGGATGGTCGCGTGTACCATGATGCTCTGTCTTGCGGCTGGAGACTTTGACCTTTCGATTGGTAGCACGCTCGCGCTCGCGGGCGTTGTGTCGGCGATTGTCATCAACGCAACAGGCAATATCTTCCTAGCCGTCGTCATTCCACTCGCACTCGGAGCCTTTATTGGTTCCGTCAATGGAATCGTCATCGCGCAGTTCCAGATCAACCCGCTGATTGCAACGCTTGCGATGCAGCAGGTCGTGCGCGGAGCCGCGCTTCTGATCACCAAAGGCAGCTCGATTGGTATTTCCAATGAAGCATTCGGTGGTCTTGGCAAAGCAAAGCTTTTGATTCCCATCGGTGTACCGCCGCTTTCGCTACAGTCCCCTGTTTGGGTGATGGCGATTATCTTTGTCGTGTTTGGCATCATCCTGAACCGCACAACCTTTGGCCGTAACACGCTTGCCGTTGGTGGAAATAAAGAAGCCGCACGCCTCGCGGGTATATCGGTCACCAAGACCAAAATTGGCATCTTTTTGCTTCAGGGGATGGTCGCAGCGCTCGCCGGTGTTCTTGCAGCAAGCCGTGTCTCGAGCGGCCAGCCGAATGCGGCACAGGGTCTTGAGCTTCAGGCAATCAGTGGGTGCGTCCTCGGTGGCGTTTCGCTCACGGGCGGCATCGCGCGTATTCAAGGAGTCGTTGTCGGCGTCTTGATTATGGGAATCCTTCAGAACGCGATGAGCCTTCAGAACATCGATGCCTTCTGGCAGCTAGTCACAAGCGGTGGCGTCCTGCTCGTTGCAGTTTTGCTGGACCGCTGGAAGAACCGCGCTTAGCGAGCAAGCAACTCATCTAACTGACAAAACAAAACCCCGCGCGGCAAGCAAGCCATGCGGGGTTTCTTCGTAACTGCTAGGCAGGTTTACTTCAGGTACGGTGATTCACCTTGGCTGGCTGAAGCGCGATGGTGCTTGCATAAGCCGCTTCCACGACTTCAACTGCGCGCAGGCCATCGGTTCCACTTGCAGCCTTTTCGTGCAGCGTCCCACTGAGAAGACTTTCAACAAATGCTGCGACCATGCCGCGGTCGATGGAAGAGCCCCAGTTCTGAACTCCGACTTTGCCCTTGAGGTCGCTGTAAAGCATCCCCTCCTGGTTGAACATATCCATCTCGAGCGTACCCTTGGTCCCAACCGCATAGAGGGTTACATTCCCCCACGTCGTAAACGACTTCGGACGGCTCCAGCTTGCATCGAGGGTGGCAAAGACATCCTTCTCGAACTCCAACGTAAGAACACCGGTGTCCTCATAATCACCGTGGAGTAAGCCGTTACCGAGCTCACAGTAAACGCTCTCAACCTCGGAACCCGTCAGGTCGCGCAAGAGGTCGGTCACGTGAACCGTGTGGTCTGTCACGGCGCCGCCGCCCGAAAGCTCCTTCTGCACAAACCAGCCGCCAGGACACATCCCCTGGTTGGTTCCGCGCAGTGCACGAATATCCCCGATGGCCCCGCTGTTTACCAGCAGCTTGAAGTGCTGATAAGCCGGACTAAAACGACACGGGAATGCCGTCATAAGGAGGACACCTGCAGCATCTGCAGCATTAATCATGCGAAGCGCTGCCTCAGGCGTTGTCGCCAGCGGCTTCTCACAAAGCACGTGCTTGCCAGCCTTG
>CAIRTT010000632.1 GCA_903881535.1 uncultured Armatimonadota bacterium | reverse complement strand
TCGGCAAGCGAATGCGTCGATTTTCTGGTGCGGGAATGCGGTCATGAGCCAGCCAACGCTCATGCTGAGATCAGGCGCAGTGTTGGCAATCGCTACCCACCTCTGTATCAGCTGGCGTATCAGATTGGCGGAATGCAGGTCCGGTCGCTCTATCGCGAGGCACTGTCGCTTGGATGGACGCCAAAAGCGTTTCATGATCGGTTTCTACAAGAAAATGAAATGCCAATTTCTGCTGTAAGAGCCCTAGTCCTTGGCTTGCCACTAAGTGATTTAGAGCTCAAGCAGTCGCGATTTCTTGACAGCGACCGAGCTTACAGTAACTAGTTAGAATATCCCTGCCAAAATAGTCTTTGACCTATGGCAGGGAGAATGACGGACTAAGCCATCGCTGGTGGAGCATCCTTGGCTGGCAATGTCGGCGCCAGGGGAATGACTTTTTCCGGTGCAGTATGTTGTGACCCTGTTACACTCGTCCGCTTGGCGCGTGGCTTTGGCTTTAGAGCAAGATCAATCACTTCGAGGACATCAGAGACGTAGACGATGTTTAGGTCGGCACGGACATCTTCTGGGACTTCTTCGATGACATCCTTGCGGTTCCTGGCAGGGACAATAACGGTCGTACACCCTTGGCGGTGTGCTGCAAGCAACTTTTCCTTAAGGCCGCCTACCGGTAATACGCGGCCGGTCAGCGTAACCTCACCTGTCATCGCCAAATGCTCTTCAAGCGGTCGCTGCGTGAGCAATGACACCAAAGCGGTAACCAATGTGATACCTGCGCTTGGACCATCCTTGGGGACAGCACCTGCTGGAGCATGAATATGAATCTCTGATGTTTCCCAGAATGCAGGGTCGATACCAAGTTTGGCTGCATTTGCTCTTACATAGGAAACAGCCGTCTTTGCAGACTCCTGCATTACTTCTCCGAGCCGCCCCGTGAGCTGAACCGTTTTCGATCCTGGCATACGTGTTGTCTCGAGAACCAGCGTGTCACCGCCTACTGATGTCCACACAAGGCCAACAGCCGTTCCAGGTACACCAGCATAGGGTGTGATCTCATCACTGTCATAGCGAGGCGTTCCAAGCAGCTCAGAGATTCCATCCACCGTTATCGGCACAGCAATCGGCGAGCCTTCCGCTTTGCGGCGAAGCTGCTTACGGCACAACGACCCAATAATGCGTCCAAGTGATCGAACGCCAGCCTCACGGGTATAGCCATGGATCAACGAAAGATAGGCATCCCGTGCGATATCAAAGTCAACTACATCAACCATGTACTCTTTGCGCTGCGCGGGTACGAGATGACCTGCTGCAATAGATGCCTTTTCCCGGTCCGTATAGCCGCTCAGCTCTACGATTTCCATACGGTCACGCAGGGGACCGGGAATCCCTTCAAGGCCATTTGCGGTTGTAATGAACAACACCTTTGACAGGTTAAACGGTGCATCGATGTAGTGGTCGCGGAACGACTTGTTTTGTTCTGGGTCTAGGGCCTCGAGCAGTGCGCTTGCCGGATCACCACGCATGTCACTTGCCATTTTGTCGATTTCATCGAGGACGATCACCGGATTGTTTGTTCCAGCCCGTCGGAGCGTGGTGATTATCTGCCCGGGCAGGGCACCGACATACGTTCGACGATGGCCACGAATTTCAGACTCATCCCGTACGCCGCCGAGGCTAATCCTGCCGTACTCTTTTCCAAGGGCACGGGCAATGCTTCGTCCTAGGGATGTCTTTCCAACGCCAGGAGGTCCAACTAGGCACAAAATTGGTTGGCGGATGTTTCCTTCAGGGACGCTCAAACGCACAGCAAGATGCTCGATAATCCTATCCTTGACATCTTTCAGGCCGTAGTGATCTTCATCCAGCATCCGTTCCACATTGACAACCGTTGCCGTCTCTGGCGTACTCGTCGACCAGGGAAGCGCTAGCACTGTCTCGACGTATGTCCGACTGACACTGTGCTCCGGGCTCGCTGGATTGAGTCTGTCGAGACGATCGAGTTCCCGCTCAACTTCCTTATGGGCTTCCTCAGGGAGCTTGAGTTTCTTTAGTTTTGTACGAAAACCTGCGAGCTCGCGGTCACGTTCCGGGCGCTCGCCAAGCTCGCGCTTAATGGCTTTCATCTGCTCACGCAAGTAAAACTCACGCTGAGCCTTTGACATTGCGCCAGCGGCTTCCTGGTGAATCCGCTGCCCGACTTCGAGAACCTGAATCTCACGCAGTAACAGACGATGGAGCACATTTAGACGCTCTACAACATTTAAAGCTTCAAGAACCTCTACCTTTTGGGCCGTGCGCAGCCGCGAATGCGAAGCCATCAGATCGGCCATGCTCCCGACATCCGGGACGTTTGTAGCATCTGCAATGCCTTTGACATCATCTGGGAGCTCTGGAGAAAGATCTACCATCCTAAGGAACGCCTCAGACACCGCGCGCTGAATGGCTTCAAGCTCGACACGTTGCAAGTCATCGACCGGAAGCGAGTCTGATTGGTATGTAACAGTTGCACGCAAATGGTCTGCATCGGCATCTATTGAAGAAATAGTAAACCGACGAAGTCCACGCACAATGAGGCGCGTCGCATCGGGGCTACGCCCCATAAGCCGAATACTAACCGCGACACCGACAGAGTGGATGTCATCCACGCCTGGATCTTCGGTATCTGGGGTTCGCTGTGTCACAACACCCAAAATACGCTCGCCAGACCCTGCCGCAGCTTCAATCATCTTGATGTACTTGGGCCGGCTGACAGATATCGGTGCGACCAGCATCGGGAAGACGACAGCATCGCGCAGTGGCAAGAGGTCAAGGACTTCCGGAAGGTCATTCGTGGCGGTGTCTGCGACGGCCTCTTCGATTGCGGCTTGCTCCAGCGGTGTGAGAATTGTTTCTGATTCCAAAGTGTGTGTGATTCCTGTACTAGTGTGGCCCGTGAGCTCTAACAACTAATCGCGGTTCTGATGCCATATGTTACACGACATCACCGTCTGTCTAAGCGATGTCAATCATACGAATCAAAGCAAGTATATGTTCCAGAGGTGTCCGGGGTGAACGCGTCCATGGAAGATGGTTCCAAGTAAGGGTAGAGTGGTTCAAATCCGGGTCGTTGTTGAGAAGGTACCAGATGATAGACCATTTACAAGCGAATCCTTTGGTTGAACGTGGGCTACTTCTAACACGACGGCAGCTGTTCGGACGTGGGGCTACTGGAATAGGACTCGCTGCGCTTTCGGATGTAATGGCGACATCGGGGCAAAGCGCCATGGCGGCATCCCCGGTCAAAGCTAAACGCGTCGTCTATCTATTTCAATCGGGTGCACCTAGTCACATCGATTTGTTTGATTACAAGCCACAGCTCGCAACCCAATTTGATAAAGACCTGCCGGACAGTATTCGGAACGGTCAGCGCATCACGGGAATGACTAGCGGGCAGTCCCGCTTTCCCTGCGCGCCAACAACGTTTAATTTCAAGCAATATGGCAAGTCCGGTATTTGGATGTCTGATGTCATTCCACACATTGGGGGACTGGCAGACCGGATGACGTTGATTCGGTCAATGCATACGGAAGCGATCAATCATGATCCAGCGATTACATTTATTCAAACCGGGTCGCAGCAGCCAGGACGACCATCAATTGGTGCATGGATGAGCTACGGCCTCGGGAGTATGAACAAAGACCTCCCAGGTTACATCGTCCTCATTTCACAGGGAACGGGAAACCCGAACGACCAACCATTGTTTGGCCGACTCTGGGGACCAGGATTCCTGCCTAGTGTTCATCAGGGAGTCAAACTTAGAAGTGTGGGCGACCCGGTGCTCTATCTGAAGAATCCACCTGGAATTGATGCATCTACCCGGCGCCAGATGCTCGACACGATTGCCGCAACCAACCGGGTAACCGCATCCACATATCAGGACCCTGAGGTAGATACACGCATCAGCCAATATGAGATGGCCTTTCGAATGCAGTCAAGTGTTCCAGATTTGATGGACATTTCGAAGGAATCTGAGAGCACATTTGCGTCATACGGACCGGATGCGAAGAAGCCCGGAACGTTTGCTGCAAACTGTCTCCTCGCCCGCAGGCTTCTTGAAAAGGGTGTTCGGTTTGTTCAGCTGTTCCATAGGGGATGGGATCAACATGGAAACCTCCCAACGCAGCTACGTGGCCAAGCCCGCGATACCGATCAAGCGAGTGCCGCTCTTGTCAACGATCTTGCACAACGTGGACTTCTTGATGACACGCTCGTTGTGTGGGGAGGCGAGTTCGGTAGGACTGTTTATTGTCAGGGTGCATTGACAAAGGAAAACTATGGTAGGGACCACCATGGCCGATGTTTCTCCCTTTGGATGGCCGGAGCAGGTGTACGTGGCGGTAATGTCATCGGTGAGACAGATGATTTCTGCTACAACATCACGAAAGACCCCGTGCATATTCACGATCTTAACGCTACGATTCTGCATCTCATGGGAGTTGACCACACGCGACTGACATATCGTTATCAGGGACGGGATTTCAGATTAACGGATGTTGAAGGCAATGTGGTACGGAAGTTGCTCACTTAGCTGGTATAGCGAAGTCGACAGTTTGAGCGGCTCGTTCTGGAGAAAGTCCATCATGAAGAGCACAATAGTTTCGATCGCAATCCTACTGGCAGCGGCGGCAGTTGCCATTCCATCACAGGCGAAGAGCAAGCTGTTCAACGCAAAGCAGGTCTACCAACAACCAGAATCTGTGTCCGACCGTGTGTTTGGACGTCCGAGAAACATCGGTAAGGATAACAAGTTCCGTGAATATGAAATCGAGAATGCTGGTGTATTCGTTGGTTTCAAGCAAACTAAGGCTTCGCAGATTGTAGTTACGAGCCGCATCCCGTTTTCATCGCCAGTAGATGCTGCAGCCTCTGTAGGGATCAACCTACGCAACCGACAGCCATCAAGCAAGTCGATCACTCAGTGGGTTTGGAAGAATGTAGACAACATCCCAGTGGTCGTCGTTCGCTCCTTCGATGGACGTTTGTGGGAAGTGGTTGAACTTGGAGATTCGGTCCAGGACCGCTAGTCGGTTACATAAGTAAATGTAAGAAGCCTCCATGACCTATCGGTCACGGAGGCTTTTGTTTTCATATTCGATGACTACAGTTTTTTCGCTGGAAGCTTATCTGTTATCATCGTCGACCACGGTGTTACAGAACTTTCACCACCACTCATGATGACGCTTACCGGACCAGCATCTGGTCCCGCTATCACAGCTTTGGATGCTCCGGCGATAACGGTGTCCGCTTTATCGTTTTGAACAGTCCCTAGTTTAAGCGTCAATGCACTTTGCTTAAGAAATTGCATCGTCTGTACCCGCGGCATATCAACAGATAGGGTAACGGTGATTTCTTGTGGTGTTACTGGTGGCTTATCAGCACAGCCATTCACACTAAAACTAGTCAAAACAACGGTCAACGTCGCGACACATGCAGTTAGCCGCATCCAAGTTCAACCTTATCTGCAGCATTTTTCAACGCATCAAGAAATTTTGCATTCTGTGCTTGCGTTCCAATCGTGACACGCAGCATCGTTGGTAGTCCAAAAATGTCACCCGTCCTTACGATCACTCCAGCACGTAGTAGCAAATCGTATACATCACGGCAAGGACGTTTGGTGTCAATCAAGATGAAGTTTGCATGACTTGGCACGACGGACATCCCAAGAGCTTCGGTACCTGCTGTGAGCTGTGCCATTCCATCCGAGTTGACCTTTTTACTCGCGTCCACAAAAGTAGTATCGTTTGCTGCTGCAATCGCTGCAGCTTGTGCAAGGATGTTTACATTGAACGGGGACCTTGGCTTTTGCATCGATGCAATCACATCGGGAGCGGCCACCGCGTAGCCGACTCGAAAGCCAGCAAGACCATACATCTTGGAGAAGGTCCTCAAACCGATTACCGGCTTGCCAGCTTTGATGTAGTCAATCGCAAACGGAAATTGGCTTTCGGGATCGATGTAATCGACATAGGCTTCATCCAGGACAAGATAAGCACGTGATGGAAGTTGCTCAAGAATGTAATCAACATCTGCCTTGGTGATGACGCTTCCGGTCGGATTATGCGGGTTCGCAATAATGACTAACCGAGTTTTGTCACTAAATGCCCGAACCATTGATTCGGCATCATGGCGGAGGTCACCATCGGTGAGTGGCACACCAATCCGTGTCGCTCCGGCAAGTGTCGATGCTGCCTCGTAGAGCACGAATGTAGGTTGTCCGGTGACAACTTCGTCGCCTTCATTGAGGAATGTCAGCCCGAGAAGATGGATACATTCATCCGAACCATTGCCAAAAAGTAGCTGGTCGACTGAGACATCCAACTTGGATGCGATGACATTTGCAAGCTCTATACATGCTGCATCAGGATACATATGCGTCGAAAGCATTCGTTCCTGAACGGCCTTGATAGAAGCTG
>CAIRTT010000631.1 GCA_903881535.1 uncultured Armatimonadota bacterium | reverse complement strand
TTTGTCTTACACGTAAGTTCATCGGCGATTTCACGATAACTTTTCCCCAGTTGGTAGCCAGCCAGGACGCGCCATTCGAATTCAGATAGAAGGCGCGTGAGGTTGTCACGCAATTCCTTGGTATCTTCCGAGCGAAGGACCATATCCTCTGGGTCAAGTGCATTTTCACTCGTCAAAATTTCGGAAAGGTTCCAATCGGCACTTGGGTCATCGCTTGGACACTCAAGTGACAAGCTCGTGTTGAGTGGCTGTTGCTTTTGTCGTGTTGCGGTTTTGATGGCCGTAATAATGTGGCGTTGAATACAAACTTTGGCAAAGGCTGGAAAAGAAATGGCCTTATCTGCCCTAAAGTCAATTATCGCTTGCCATAACCCAATCATCCCCACTTGAAGCAAGTCATCTTTCTCTGCACCAATTAGGAAGTAAGACTTTACTTTTGTCTTTACTAAATTCCTATATTTGTATAAAAGATACTCCGCAGCAAAGTCTTCGCCCCTTTGAGCGCGTTCAGCAACCTCTCGGTCCAGTTGTCCTGCATATCGAAGCTGGAGGCTCCGGGGTGTTTCGGATCCACGAACCATCATATTAAATACACACCTTTCGGTGATGCAGTGAAACAGGGGTAATTAAGAATTGAATACAACATGCGGGGTCTGTACATCCTCATTGATGACACTTCTCGTGTTGCAAATAAGTATACGATTTTATTATGTTGTCCGCAAAAATCCTGCAAGCGCGAGGAACAAAGATTCCTTCAATTCAGTAGGCTGACACGGGTTATCACCATAGCCGATTGGACCCAGTCGTCTATTGACTCTTCAAATCTATGAGAGTCGCTGGTAACGAATTTATTAGCCGTCCAACGAACGGGTTACGGCTGCAGCTGTGAAGGATGCTGTTTCTGGACAGAGGATAGACATGCCACCATCAATAGGAAGGGTGATTCCTGAGATGAAGCTTGCAGCAGGGGACGCAAGAAACACGACTGCAGCTGCTACTTCTTCTGCATGTCCGACACGGCCAAGTGCATAGCTTGTTGGGAAGATACGTTGTTGGAAATCAGAATAAACAGCCTTCCAAGACTCCACTCCATCAGTCATGATGTGTCCCGGTGCAACTGCATTGACACGGATGCCAGATGGGCCTAAATCTACGGCCAAGGACCGAGTCAGGCCCGCGATGGCAGCTTTAGATGTGTTGTACGCGACCCGTCCCGGTATTGGTTGATTAC
The DNA here is from genome assembly GCA_903881535.1 of uncultured Armatimonadota bacterium. Taxonomy (GTDB): domain Bacteria; phylum Armatimonadota; class Armatimonadia; order Armatimonadales; family Armatimonadaceae; genus CAIRTT01. Next base: position 3,012 of record CAIRTT010000631.1, on the reverse strand, counting down.
CTACCAAACTACCAACATTGACTACCGTTCCCTGTGTCGCAATCAAATCATCAAGTAACCCTTGTACAAGAAGAAATGGTGCTGTTACATTGATGAACATGGTCCGTTGAAACATATCAACATTTGTCGTCTCGGTGGTCCCAGGTGTCTGGTCAGCAGCATTATTGACTATGCACACGACACGAGCAGGAAGGTTTTTGGCTGCAGTTACTAACTTTTCTATGCCAGCTGTAGACGACAAGTCAGCGGTAACACTAAAGACAAGGTCACCATAAGTATCCCTCAGCTCTGTTGATGTTGAATCAAGCATATGCTCATTCACATCCGCCAGTAGAACACGTGCGCCAATGGATAAAAAGGCTTTGGCAATAGAAGATCCAATGCCATGTGCCGAGCCAGTAACAACTACACATCCATTCATGCCGATAGGACCTCGTTACTCATCATAACCTAGATAGGCATCCAGAGACTTTTCAACGTGCGCCACCGTACGTCCAGTACGCGCTGCATAGTCTTGTACTTGGTCCTTGGCCAGAGTCCCAACACTGAAGTACTTTGCATCAGCATTAGGGAACACAATAGCGCAGACCGATGCTGCAGGTTCCATTGCCAGACTTTCCGTCAGCGTAATTCCAGCAAGCCGATTTGGGTCAAGTACATTGAAAAGTGTTACCTTTTCAATATGGTCCGGGCATGCCGGATATCCGGGGGCCGGGCGTACACCAATATAATCCTCGGCTATCATTTGTTGCAGAGGCATGTCAGCAGGTTCAATCCCGAAGTTTTTGCGCATCACATGGTGAACATATTCGGCAGCAGCCTCGGCAAAACGATCCGCTAGAGACTCCAGCAAAATAGCACTGTAGTCATCACCATTCGCTTTGAATTCCTCAACACGTTCCGCACATCCATGCCCTGCCGTGACTGCAAGCATCCCAATCCAATCATCGGATGGCTTGACATAGTCTGAGAGGCACTTATTTTTTGAACCGCTGGTTTTAGAACCCTGCTGGCGAAGGAAGTGAAGGACGTGTTCGTTGTCAGAAGCATCCGAAATGGCTACATCATCTCCAGCATTTCGAGCGCGGTAGTAACCATAAGATGCCTTGGCTTCAAGCCATTTCTCAGTGATGACCTTATCAAGCATCACTTGAGCATCGTGGTAAAGACTTGTCGCTACCTCGCCGACAACTTCATCCGTCAAAATCTCTGGATAGCTGCCATGGAGATCCCACGTGATGAAAAATGGCTTCCAGTCGATGAAATCGCGAAGAATACTCAGATCCAGACACTCGCCAACATGTGCGGCTGGGTCGGCTGGTGTAACAGTAGGGCGCTCATCCCATTGAATGACTTCAGCGTTCTGTCGAGCCAGTCCGAGAGGAATAAGATTTGAACCAGCTTGCTTACGTGCGAAACGTTCACGCAAAACTGCCTGCTCTGTCAGATTTGCATCCAAAAACGTGGACGATTCTGTTGAGACAAGGCTTGTTGCTACTGGGACTGCGCGACTTGCATCAAGGACATGTACGACACCGCCGGAATACTTTGGTGCAATCTTTACCGCAGTGTGCTTTCGACTCGTTGTCGCACCACCGATAAGCAGTGGAATCTTCAACCCACGCTCTTCCATTAACTCGGCAACAATCATCATTTGCTCAAGGCTAGGCGTAATAAGTCCTGAAAGACCTACGATATCCGCTCCAATTTCGACTGCCTTGTCAACAATCTTTTCAGCCGGACACATCACACCAAGATCGATCACTTCAAAGCCATTACACGCAAGAACTACGCCTACGATGTTCTTACCGATATCGTGAACATCACCGCGGACTGTGGCAATGAGAAACTTACCCGCTGAAGATGAGTCAACTTTTTCTGCTTCAAGATATGGCGTCAGAACTTTGACAGACTGTTTCATGACTCTGGCAGACTTGACCACCTGAGGTAAGAAGAGCTTACCGGCACCGAAGAGATCACCTACATGGGTCATGGCCTGCATGAGAGGACCTTCAATCACCTTTAGAGGACGCTGAAGGTCATTGAGGGCCTCAAGCGTGTCCTGATCGATGAACTCAGTGATTCCGTGGAGAAGTGCGTGGCCAATTCGTTCCGTCACAGAGTGGCTTCTCCACTCCTGTGCAATGACAACAGCTTTTTCACCGGAATCTCGGTACTTTTCTGAAAGTGTTGTAAGGACATCGGTGGCGGTATCGGTACGGTTCCACAGCAAGTCATTAACGGCATCCATGAGGTCCGAAGGAATTGCATCATAAGGGGGGAGGGCGCCAGCATTGACGATTCCCATATCCAGACCAGCCTTGATGGACTCAAATAGGAATGCACAGTGGATGGCTTCTCGTACTGGATTGTTTCCTCTGAACGAGAACGAGATGTTTGAGATACCACCCGAAACACGTGCACCTGGAAGATTCGCCTTAATCCATTTGACAGTCTCTACAAAGTCAATTGCATAGGTACGGTGTTCATCCATACCTGTACCAATCACCAAGACATTCGGGTCAAATATGATGTCTTGTGGGTCAATTCCCGCACTTTTGGTTAGAAGGTCATAGGACCGTTGGCAAACATTGATTCGGCGTTCCAATGTGTCAGCCTGACCATATTCATCGAAAGCCATTACGACCATCGCAGCACCGTAGCGCTTTAGAAGCCTAGCCTTTCGCAGAAACTCTTCTTCGCCTTCTTTAAGGGAAATGCTATTGACAATCGGTTTGCCCACACAACATTTCAATCCAGCGATCAGGACATTGAAGTCCGATGAGTCGATGACAAGGGGAACCTTGTGGATGGCTGGTTCTCCATGAATAAGGTTCATAAAGCGGGTCATCAGCGCCGAAGAATCACTTAGACCATCACCATCAAAACAAATGTCAAGCAGCTGAGCTCCATTGTCAACCTGCTCCAAAGCAATGGCGAGTGCAGCATCAAAGTTGCCCTGTTGAATGAGACGCTTGAACTTTAAGGAGCCTGCGACGTTACAGCGCTCAC
>CAIRTT010000630.1 GCA_903881535.1 uncultured Armatimonadota bacterium | reverse complement strand
GGTCACGGTGAAACTGGTGAAAGCCTTCCGCTTCTATGAGCTCGTGGTAGTTCGGTGCACCAAACGCAGTGACGCGTGGGTCGAAGGAGGCTCCGGAGACGATGTTGACTGGGTTGAGTACGGGAGGCGTTGGAAGTGGATCAACCCAAGGTGTCAAGGTGACGGGGGTACCCGCCTGGGCTATGCCCTTTCGGATGATGAACGGCGCAGCGGTGATTCCAGCACCAGCTGCGAGTCCAGTCGTTAGTAGTGTTCGTCGATTCATTGTCATTTCCTGTTTTGACTTGCTGTGGAACATTACGAATCTGATCAGCAAGCCTTGTTCGTAACGTGTCTATTCAACCGGGGAATGACAAATTGGATAAATGTAACAAATACTGTGCTTTTGTAAATATTGTATAAGAATGAGTCTAAATGCAGGTAGCTTTACTGTGAGACGTTATAGAAGGCACACCAAACGTTAATCAGTTTGGTAATTTACGTGCGTTACGTGTAGCTAATAGGCGAATTTGCACTCCTATGGAATTTCGAATGCGCAAGGACGCTTGTTTTCGTGTGCCATGGTGTTACGAAGTGGGTCGTTGACATAAGCAGTTCTGGGAGTGGTTCACCGAGGTTGCCCTGCGGCTATCCGGGAGATGATCTGCTACAGCTGCACGTCATGGCATTTCAATGCTCAGCGCACCAATTTGAGGCATTTAGAGGCTTATAGGTAGCACTGCACCGTAAGCGTGTCCCGCTTCTTGTTGGTCGATGCTATTGGTGATGTGCGCAGCCGCATCCGTAGGAACGTTGCATGTCACAAATAGGAACCGGCCGGCTCCGTGAGGAGCCGGCCGGGGTCAGATGACAATCAATCAAACCAACAAACTGGATGGATTAGGCTCTGGATCGCCGTGTTCTATCCAAGGTGACGCCAGGGCGCCGTGGGTTGCGGTAATGGACACCATCGAATGTTATTTCGAAGAAATCCCTGACCACAAATGGTTCAGACCACTGTGGGTTGGCCATTCGCCAACGCCCAGTTTTCTGGCTTCCGAAGACAACCTCGGACGAATGGATGATGCGCTTTGTCTTCGAATCATATGGCTCAGCATTGAATCCGATAGAGTCCAGTAGCGAATCGAGTGCCTGACGGTCGCAGCGGGCAACCTGCCACCAAGGTGGCAGACTGTTCCTGCTTGCAAACGTTTGCAGATCCCCTGTCGTGTCATGCTCTGGGTCGAGCGAGATGGACAAAACCATTGCATCCTTCTCGAACCGTCCAGGCATCAGACGCGTCACTTTTTTCAGGTTAAGCGTTGTTACGGGGCAGCTTCCATTACACCTTGTATAGAAGAAGTGCAGGACTAGATTACGTTGCTGTGCAAGCGCACTAATCGTTGTCTTCGTTCCATTCTTCAGCGTAATCGGAGCATCAGGCGTCCAGTTCTTCGGTGTCACCCGCATCGGAACGAGCATAGGCTCCCTCCGAATACGGGGATCGACACGGATCGGGTCTTCTTTAAGGTTGGACATCATACCAACCCATCATTGCCATGTCTTCGTGACCAAGGTTATGGCAGTGGAACACATATGGGCCGGTGAAGGTGCGGAAACCAACGTAGAGCTGTACTGGATTCTTGTCATTCACCCAAACGACATCCTTCTTGCCACGCTCGTGGCCTGCAGGTGCTTTGCCCGCACGCTTCAGAATACGGAAGAACTCCTGGTGGATGTGCAACGGGTGATTCCATCCACCACCCTTGACCGAAACATTCCAGATTTCAAACGTGTTCAGCTTGGGCCGGAACAATGGAACGGTTGGATTCCACGCCTTGTCGTTAAGAACCCACAATCCACCCTTCTTGCTAAGCACGAGGCTGCGGGTAGCAACAACCCGGTTCAGTTCGATTGGAGGCAGTGGACGTAACGTTGGGAGAACCTGGGAAGGATCTGGAGCATCGCGGTCGACTACAAACAGAAGAAGTGGGTTGCCTACAGCAGAAAGACCTTCTGGTTTGTTGCCGTCGATTTGCACGATGTGATCGTTAAACGAGATCTGTTGCCCAATTTGGTAGCGGCTGAAGTCGATCACGATTTCGTAGCGCTCTGCATTCGCCTGATGGTGAACATTGGTTGTGTATGGATTTTCAAAGAGACCACCATCAGATGCGATGATCTGAAATGGAGACTTGTCGCTCAGTTGGAACTGATATTCGCGTGCAAGACCGCCAACCAGAAGGCGGAAACGGTACTTCCGACGTGCAACCTTGAGGTACGGCTTGATCTTTCCATTTACCGTCATCAGATTTCCGACTTGACCCTTGATGTTCAGCTGATCGAAGAACAGAGAACCATCTGCGTTCAGAGCGACATCACGGAAGACGAGGGGAATATCGTACTGCCCGGATGGCAACCGAAGCGCCTGTGGGTTTGGATCGTTTTCATTGCCTGAGTCGACATCATCAAAGTGCAATGACATTCCTGCGAGACCGTGGTAAACGTTGCCAGCGGTGTAGTCGATGGTGTGGTCGTGGTACCAGAGTGTGGATGGCCATTCCCGGTGGTCGCCTTCAGGGACAATGTTAGGGATGATGTGGTCACGGTACTGACCTGGGCGGATGAAGTCAAGTGGCCAGCCGTCATCTGCAGGAGCCTGATGCCCGCCGTGGTGGTGCATCGAAGACTCAGGCATTCCGTAACCTGTGTAGAGAGGATTGAGGTTGTTGATCCGGCGGATGAGGGTCGGGACGCCCATCTTGTTAACAAACGTTGGTCCTGGGAAGGTGCCGTTGTACAACCACATGTCGGTCTCTGGAAGATCACGGTGGAAGCGGTGCTTGCCCTCAGCTTCAATTAGCTCATACGTCTTTGGGGCTCCCCAAGCAAAGCAGCGGTCTTCAAAGCCCTGGCCCTGAACGGTCAACGCCTCGTTGAGAGATCCTGGGATCGGGAGCTCATCCACGAAAGGTGTCAATACAATCGGTGCGCCACCCTGTGCGGTGACACGCTTCATTAGAGGAGCTACTGCAACACCGGCGCCGGCTACGGCTCCCGATGCGAGCAATGCTCGGCGGTTCATCTGAATCATCTTGTTTTTCCTGTTTTTGTTGCCCTTGCTTCTTACGAGCAAGTTGTACGTTTGTGCGTAACAGGGCTATTCAACCGGTATTTGGATATAAACATCAGTTGTTATAATTGCCGGGTAAGGTTCGCAATACATAATGATTTTGTAAATCGAATAGTATTTCATCTCGGTTAACTTAACTCTGGTAAATCCTCCAGTAACCGGTAAGAGCACTTGGAATTAGGTCTTGACAGGGTACTTATAGGGATGTGGATATGTTATGTGTAGTTAACGTTTATCCGTACAAGTACTGGGTTTTGACTGTTTCCAAAGATGTTGAAGAGCTTTGACAGATGCATCGATTTTGGCATTAAGTAAACTTAAAAGTTTTAATATTGTTATTGAAAAGTTATGATTTACGCGTTGATCGAGCATGAGTTAACTTTGGTGAATCCACGTAAGGTTTTGCGCTCGGATCGAGACACTTCGCTTCACCGTAGTTAATTCACTTAAGACGGCCCTCAATGACCGGGTGGAACCTGCCCGGGCGAGGTCCCGGGTATTCCGTTGTGTGCGGTAATCAACGCAATGCAGGAAGAACCTAAGTCACACCGCGTATTCGCACTTTCCAGCGCCGAGCCAACAGCATTGAACGACCCTGGCATTGATAAACAATGGTCGCGTTGACGCGCGCTTCTGTTCTGCTCTGACTATTTTGCTTTACTTCAGTTAATGCGCATAACACCACACATGCTTGCCAACTATGGTCTAGTGCTGGAAACCGGCGAAAGTGATGCGGGTTTGTGCGAGGTAATCAATGAGTCAGCAAGCGCCCATTCTATTACAACTATTCGGTCAGCCCGAGCTCAGGGCGATAACCGGCCGCGTTGTTACACGCTTCGCAGGTGGTAAATCTCTCCACCTTCTCGCAATACTTGCAATCTCCGCTGGACAGGACTTTCAAAGGGTTGACCTTGTTGCTGAGCTCTGGCCAGGAGTCAGTCATGAGGATGGCCGCAACCGCCTCAATGTTGCCCTGCATCATGTGCGCAAGTCACTTACGGCTCTCATTGGAAACCGTGCAGACAGGGCGTTGGTCTCAAGCCGAGGGTGCTTGAAGCTTGAAGCCGGTCTACTCGATGTCGACATCGTAAAGTTTGAAAATGCCGCGCAACACATTCTCTTGCAACCATCGGAGCATGCCGATCCGCTCAAAGTAACGGCGCTGATTGAGCAGTCACGTGCAGGTGTGATGCTTGGCTATTCGGATGACTGGGCCCTCGCGCGTGGAACACGCATCAATGCCATTGTTGACCGCCTACAACCGCTCGTAGTGCAGTCACCTGAAAGTCAAAAGTCGGAAGAACCACGCATTGACCCCGTTTCGATGCCAACCAAGCCCGTCATCGCTTCCGACTTTGTCAACACAGGAATGGCTCTAACAGACATCCTCAGCTGGATTTCCGCCGGGCAGACAAGAATACTTGGTGTTCACGGTCCGGCAGGCGTTGGGAAATCCCGCGTGTCGAGAGTTGCATTGGATGCACAATCCATTCATCGGGTTGTCAATATACGCTGTGATGTGCTTGTCGACGAGGCGATGCTGGCTGCGGCACTCGCACTTGGACTCGATACGCAGGTTTCTGGAACACTCGCCGGATTGACGCTTGGGAATTTAGCATCGAAACTAAATGGTAAGCCACTCCTTGTTCTTCTCGATAACGCGGATCAGGTCATCGGGCACGCGCGCACCTTTGCACAGCTCCTGATTGATAATCTCCCCAGCGCAAAAGTCATCATCACAACAAGAGAAGCCATCACGGGGAACCTGATCTCAAATGTCCGGGTCTATCCTCTTAAGGTGGATGGCACATCTAATGGGGCTAGCGGTCTTAGCCTGTCCCCGGCGCTACAGCTCTTCGAAAAGGCAGCCCATAGAGTAGCGCCTGACTTTGATGTCACTCCTGAAAACCTCGATGTGGTAACCCAGCTGTGTCACTTCGCAGATGGCATCCCCCAGGCAATCGAACTCATCGCGGGAAAAGTACAGCTTTATCAGCCTGAGACATTGTTGCAGCTCCTACATACCGATGGGCTGACTCTCAGCACGGGAGCCGACACGGCACCGCAGATCAGCTCAACAGACTCTCTGCTTGCGTGGAGCATTCGAAATCTACCAGCAAGCTCGCAGCGCTTCCTTCTACAGTGCACGGTCTTCTCTGGTTCATTTGATGCGGAAGCTGCAGCATCGATCACCGGACGTGAGGATGCACAAAAACTTCTTCAGGACCTCGTCAATGCCAGTTTGGTCTATTTTGTCCAAAAGGAGACACCCTTCGATGGCCTTCGCTATCGGCTCCTCGAGAGTGTTCGGCGGCAAAGTGAGCGCTTCCTTGAGCCCGCTGCGCAGCAAGCACTCCTGAGTAAACATGCGGAATACTTTGCTCTCGTGGCCGCTGGCATCCCACCCGCAGGTGTTGGAAGAGCTGATTTTAGTCGTCTGAACCACTTCCGCCTGGATGATGATAACTTCGAACGGGCTATCCAAACACTGGAAGGGCACGACGCCGCGAGGTCGGCCTCGCTTGTCCTTTCCCTCGCGCCCCTCTGGCTACAAACAAATGCCCAACAGCTCCGTGGCCATTTGGAGAGACTCTTATCAAACAACGAAACCCTCACAGAGCAGCAGCGCATTTGGCTGTATGTGTTTGCCGGGGCTGAAGCTGAAAGCCGGTTTGATTACCAAGCGGCCACGCAATTCCATCAAAATGTCCTCACGCTTGTCGGGACAACTCGAAAAGCATACTGGTTGACATCCCCGCTGTTGGTAGACATCCTTCTCCGTGACCCATCGATGTCGCAGTGGCTTCAGGGATTGCTCGATGCGTGGCCGGAACCGATGACCCTCGCGGTTGTTCTCCGCCACAATGCGCTGCATGCTTGGTATGACGGTGACCTTAAGCTTGCTGCGCAGCTGATTGATGATGCAATCCGCCACGCCCAGGACTCGACACCTGCGGTCGTCCGAGACACCCACTTTATCAAGGCACAGTTCTGTATATGGACACTGGAGACGGTGGAAGCCCGGGATGCCCTTGAGGCTGTCATTCGGTTCTATGCATCCAGCGGCCTTGCTAACACCGATCAATATGTGTGGCAACCGCTTGCATTGCTGGCATCAACGCTCATCACGACTGGTCAGTTTGAGCAGGCACGCGATGCCGCTCACCGTGCATGGCTCGCGATTGAAGGTTTACCATCGAGTCCAGGGATTGCCGCGCCGCTTCTGGCGCTTGCGACTGCTGAGGCCATTCTTGGCAACCACACCGCAGCAGACCACTGGTGCCAAACATTACGGCAGCGCCACAGCGACTTTTTGCGGTCAGCCACAGGTGACCGGGCACCTTGGAGTCTTACTGATAGTCATCCGATGCTTGCTGAAATTGCACTCATCAAAGGTGAATACAGTGAGGCGGTCGCTTTGGCTGCATCCGGTTGGCGTCACTTCTCACAGGCTCAGCCCATAACGCCAGGTCCGAAAATGATGGGCTACATCACCAGCAGATGTATGCTCTCGAAGGCCGAACATGCATGTGGTCTCATCGATAGTGCAGCCTCAGGCGTGGCAATAACGCTGCCACTACGGATGCGCTATGGTATCTACCGTGATGCGTTGCTGGAACTTGACATTGTTGCTGCTTATGCAGCAAGCCAAGGGGATGATGCTACGGCAGCGCGTCTATATGGTGGGGCACATGCACTTCGTCTACGTTCCCTACATGTCGCAAGGCCATACCTCGTCACGTTGCATGCGGATGCACGCGATCGCGCACGTGCTGGGTATCCCGGTGAATGGTCTCGCGGGACGACACTTACGCTTTATAAACTCATCGAGGATGCATACGCCTACCTAGGTAAAAGTGGATTAGTGGAATAGGGCAATTAGGACTTTGCTGCTGCCCGTCTTTTTCGCAGCTTTACGATGATCGGTAAGCAGAACATATAGATTCCAGACAGGCAGAGCACAAGAAGCCCAATGGCTGCCGGGAGAAACACGCCCAGTTTACTGATGTCGCCTGCGAAGAATGAGCCACTGCATTCCTAAGCAATTCAGAGAACGTCCTTAAAGCGACTCAGGATTTCGCGGCTGCTCGTCTTTTTCGCAGCTTTACGATGATCGGTAACCAGAACATATAGATTCCAGACAGGCAGAGCACAAGAAGCCCAATGGCTGCCGGGAGAAACACGCCCAGCTTGCTCATATCACCTGCGAAGAATGAGCCGTCATGGAGCGATTCGATAAAATCACTCCGGCGAATCTCCCTCTGGAGAATATGCCCAGAACCAAGGTCAATCTGGTATTCGACATCACTCTTCAAAATGACTTTGGCAATGCCTTTCGATGGCCGGATGTCAACACGCTGGACATCTTTCCATGTGACATCGCCATCCTGTTTCGCCGCATTGATGGCTTCCAGGTAGCCCGCTGGCGTCACAACCGGTTCGTGCACAATCCCAGATTGCTCCACAGGTTGCACATACGGAAGCTGCTTCTTTAACTGGAGCAATATCCCGGAAATGATCACGACCACAAGCGGTACGGCAATACACATGCTTATCCAGGCGTGCGTGCGGCGATTGGCGTAGTTGAACGTCATAGGGTTAGTCTAGCCTGCTGACTTCGCTTAACCCTTGAGGCCACTGGTGGCGATGCCCTGAATGAACATCTTTTGAGCAAAGAAGAACACCACAATCACTGGCAGGATCACAACGGTTGCCGCTGCCATTAAGAGGTTCCACTGCGTTCCGCCGTGCTGGCTCTGGTATGCCTGAAGTCCAAGCGAAAGGGTAAACGTCTCTTGATCCGAGAGGTAGATCATGGGGCCCATAAAGTCATTCCACGTTCCCATAAAGGTGAACAATGCAACAACGGCAAGGGCTGGCTTTGCAAGTGGCAACAGAATATCAGTGAAGATACGCACTTCGGAACAGCCATCGATCTTTGCAGCCTCACTCAGCTCCATCGGGATGGTGCGGAAGAATTGCCGGAGCAAAAAGATCGAAAATGCGCTGCCAAAGAATGCTGGTACCCAAAGCGGGCGGAAGGAACCCACCCAGCCCAGCCACTTGAACAGGCCAAACGTTGGGACCATCAACACCGGGAAGGGGACCATCATGGTCGCAAGCGTCACAGCAAAGAAGAAATCCCGACCCGGCCAGCGGAGGCGTGCAAACGCATACGCGACCACGGCATTGGAGCAGACAGAACCAGCGACACAAAGCAGTGTGACCATTAATGTGTTGCGTGCGTAGAGAAGGAACGGGATGTAGCCAAGCTCTTTGCTGCCGTAGGTCACCGCTTTTGGAAAGTTGTCCCAGAGGAACTTGCTTGGCAAAAGCGTCGGCGTCGCCGTCATCGTTTCTTCAATCGGCTTGATCGCCGTCGTTACCATCCACAACAATGGCGAAACGAAGATGAGGCTCAGCACAATCAACACGATGTGTACGGTAGCGAGACTGAATTTTTTTTCTTTCATGGTTTAGCTCCGATCGTAGTGAACCTGCCGCTCGCTCAATCGGAGGGCAACAAATGTCAGCGTCAGGGTGATCAGGAAGAGCACCCAGCCCATCGCACTCGCATAGCCCATCCGCTGAAAACGGAAGGCATTATCGAAGAGATAGGTTGTAAAGAAGTAAGTGGAGCGTGCTGGCGCGCCGTTCGGGAACATCACGTACGGAACTGCAAACACCTGGAGCGCACCAATCATCCCCATAATCACATTGAACAGGATGACAGGGCTGAGCATCGGAAGCGTCACGTGGCGGGTCTTTGCCACAAGACGTGCACCATCTAGGTCGGCTGCTTCGTAGAGCGACTGCGGGATGTCCTGGAGGCCGGCGAGGTAAATAACCATCGCGTTGCCGGAACCCCACATCGCAATCAGCACCAATGTCACCTTCGACCAGGCTGGATCGCCAAGCCAGTTAGGCGGCTTAGACATCCCGAGCTTCTCGAGCGACATATTGAGCAAGCCGTGCTCGCCATTGAAGATCCAGAGCCAAAGGATGCCGAGCGCGACCATCGGGACCAGACTTGGAACATAAAACAGCGTCCGGTAAAACGCGAGGCCCTTGACCTTGGTGTTCAGCAGCATCGCCAGAATAATCGCAACCGTCGCCGAAAGGGGCACAGCCGCGACCACATAGGTGAACGTATTCCGGATCGTCATCCAGAAGACCTCATCCTGAACCATCTCTTTGTAGTTCTCAAGGCCGATAAAGCGCGGCGGGCGGAGAACGGAGAAGTCAGTGAAGCTGTAGAAAAACGATGCCATTACCGGATAGAGGAGGAATGTCAGAAAGCCCAGAATCCACGGCATGGCGAAGAGATAGGCGATACGCGCTTCAGATTTCATGGCTTTGCCTCTGCTGTCGTGATGCTTCTGCCCATGACCTGCTGTTGATAGCGTCGCCATTGTGGATCGAGGCGGGCCTGTGCTGCATCGAGGGCTTCCTTTGGCGTCTTTGTTCCCAAGTTGATTTCGGTGAACGCGTTCTTGAGCTCACTGTCCATTTGGGGCCAGATGCCAATCTGCGGGATATAGGCTGCATTTGGAGAGCGTGCCAGCTCATCAAAGAGGCGGATGTACGGGTTTAGGTGGGTATTGAAGAACTTATCCGTCACCTTGACGAGTGGAGAGTTTTTGCCATGCGATGAGCACAGCAGCTCCATTTGATCCTGGCGTTGTACAAACGCGATGAACTCAAAGGCTTCACGCTTGTGCTTGGCTCCAGTCGGGATGACCAGCGTGTCCATCGCGATAAAGTTCATGCCTTTAAGATGCTGCTGGTCTTTTGGTAGGGGGAACGGCACCGCAATCCATGGAAGTTTTTTGTTGTAGAGGTCGATGAAGTTAGCCATCCAGACGCCTTGCATCACGGAAACGACCTTCTCCGACATAAATGGGTTCTGAGGCGATGAAAAGTTTCCAAAGCCGCTCTGGAAGTTTTGCGTCTCGCGCACACCAAAGCGCTTGCTATAGGACAGTACCCACTCGAAGGCGCGGATGTTTTCCGGTGAGTTTATGGTCAGCTTGTCACCATCGATAAGCTTTCCGCCAAACCAGTAGCCCCAGCCCCAGTTCCACCAGCCCGGTTCCGCTGGCATAAAGCCGGCGAGCTCAACCTTGCCATCTTTGACTTTGGAAATGCGGTCCGTGAAGGCATCCAGCTCTTCAAGCGTCTGCGGCGGCACTTCGCCGGGCTTGAGGAATTTTTTGTTGATGTGCAGCGCAGTGCTCGCTGGCGTTGTCGGGAATGCGACCAGCGTGCCGCCAGGAGACATTAGCTTCCAGTAACCTGGAATATAGTCTTCTTCCTTGATGCCAAATTCCTTGGCCAGTGGAGCGAGGTCTGTCAGGGCACCCGCATCCTTGAACTGCGTCATTTGGGTGTCCCAAAGGCCGGCAACATCCGGAGGGTTTCCACCACTCGCCGCTAAAAGGGTTTTATCGGCGACGCCCGAAATGGAGAGCATTTTGACATAAATGTGGTCTTGGGATGCATTGAAGTTGTTGACAATGCGTCGCATTTTCATCGCTTCATCCCCGGTCCACTTTTCCCAGTAGAGCACGGTGACTTTGTTCGCGACTGGCTTTCGTGTCGTTGCATCCTCGGAGCGATACACAAGGTAGCCCAGCAAGCCCAGCGCGGCCGCAGTAATGGCAATCGTTCGGATATTCACAGGCTTAAACCCTTGTCGACAGTGACAATGTGCATACGCCTATATACAGCCAAAACCCGGTAATCTCTATCAGGAATTGCGCAGAAAGGGTCAAACGCCAATGAGAATTCGGTGAATCATTCCACCTCGTTGCGCGATAAAAACTGATTGCGGTCCACTACCGGCAATCCAGCTGCAGCAGGGGTACCCCGGAGCTGCTCCAGCCTTGACAGGTTTACCTGTCTCAGTAAGCGTGAAAACCTGCCCGGAAGAATCAATGATAACCGTTATTTCAGCTACGCGATGAAGAGCCACCAATGCATTGTCAAACCCTTTAAAGAACATTTTTTGGCGTTGACGCACCGGATCCCAGACACGTACTGAGCGGTCTGTGCTCACCGTCGTAACGTTACCAACTGCCGAAATGATTCCGCTTGTGATGGCTGCTGCATGTCCTTCAAGTGTCCCTAATTTTGTACCGGCGCTGTCCCAAATATGAACAAGGCCATCCACACCATAGGTAACAAAGGTGCGATTGTCGACTTTGAGGATGCCTGTACACGCTCCTTGATGCGCGGGCTGCTCGGTCCACGTTTTGCCTTTTCGTCGGCTAAACAAGACTCCCTTAGCGTTTACCACCGCCTGCAGGTCACCGATCTCTACAACGCCTGTTAGGCAATCCTGCCCGACAAGCTCAGGGGCACCTGTCATGAGCGTCGCTGGATTCAGCGTGGCAAGCATCCCAGAGTGACCTGGAACACCACCTACAATGGTGACTTCGTCCGCACCTGCCACGATGTTGCTAACCAATGGCATCGGCGACCGATGGCCACGCTGGATACCTTGGACATTCCGGTCTAAAGCTCCAATACGTATCGGAAATCCTCCGGCAATGCCAATCGTTACATCCCGCAGCGGCAAGACTGCCTGCAGACGGTCAGCTTCTGGAATCATCCGAAGAGGCCTTTGATCACATTCCCTCCAGCGATGCGCTGAACCGGGCGGCCATCCGGTGTCCGAACCGTCTCACCGGGATCTATTCCAAAGGCTGATAAAAGTGTTGCGGCGATGTCAGCTGGGGAAACCGCAGCCTCAATAGGCGATTCCCCACGGGCATCCGTTGCTCCGTAAACCTGCCCACGGGCGAAAGGACCGCCTGCAAGCAGGACCGACCCCGCGCGTGGCCAGTGATCCCGACCGGCACTAGCATTTAGTTTTGGCGTCCGGCCAAACTCGCTGACAACGGCCACGACGGTTGTGTCAATACGCCCGCTCTCGGTGAGGTCATCCAGCAACGCACTGATGCCTTTATCCAAACCCGGCAGCTTTCCAGATCCGGGGAAGCGCGCATCCGGCAGCTCGCGGTGAATATCAACATGTGTGTCATAGCCCGTGTCAACCACTTGGACAACGCGGCAGCCGGCGCCGGTCAGACGCCTCGCGAGGAGCAGGTTACGCCCGATGGCTCCATTTCCGTAGCGCTGGCGTACCCCCGCAGGCTCTTTTTCGACCTGAAAGGCACTTAGAACGCTGGGACTGGTCAGCATCCCAAGCGCCCGCGCCGTCGCACCGTCTCCTGGTGTCACCACACCGCCATCCAGCGCTCCAGACAATTTAGTAAGCGCAGAAAGAGTTGAAAGCCGCCGCGCCCAGACATCCTCGATAAGGCCATCCGGTCCAAGCAGTGTCCCACTCTTGCTACTCCCCGGCGTCACAGCAAATGGCCGCGTACTCTGCGGCAGGTAACCCGCCCCAAGGAAATCCTGCATCCGGCCAATCGCACTGTAGGTTGGCATCCCGGCGCGGCCTTGATTCTGCTCAGCGATAAGACTGCCGATGCTCGGCGGGTTCAGCGATGGGTTTGTCCGATGTCCCGTGAGGACAAAGTGTCCACCGGTGTCGTGATTGCCCAGCTCATGCGTCAGTGAGCGAATCAGCGTGCAGTGGTTCAGTCGTGCGGCAAGCAATGGTAGGTGTTCGCTTAGCTGTACTCCATTAATCGATGTGTTGATGCCTGCAAATGGTCCCCGGATTTCCGATGGCGCATTTGGTTTCGGATCAAAGCTGTCGATGTGAGAGAGACCGCCATCCAGCCAGATCAAGATAAGCGACTCCGCGGGCTTAATGCCAAATGGTGACATGGGGCGTGCGGAAGCGGCGATGTCGGTGAGCGACCACCCGAGAGCGCCTGCAAATCCGAGGCTGAGGAGACTCCTTCGCGAAATACCATCACAGCGCAGTAGATTCACGGGCGACCTCCAAATTCCGGGTGGTTGATGATGACCCACAGCGTGTCTTCTATGGCTTGTCGGCGTGGTTGTTGATACTGCATTTTCTGAAGAATTTTCCATTCAGCCTGTGTGACTGGCCGGGTCAGACCGCGCTGGAAGAGCTGCCGTGTGATGCTTTCGAGTGAGCTGTTGGTTGATGCAAGTACCGCGGCGCCCGCGGCAATCCTTTTCTGAATCTCGGGTGCCGCGAGGCGGTGCAGGGCAGCCGTCAAGGCTTCGGCATCGGGGGATAAATCAGGCGTACGGCCATCACGCTGGCAGCGATCAAACGCATCCAACGTTGTATTCGGTACCCGATGGTCAAGCTCGCGCATCGCGCCGGTTGGTACCGCAGGATTAGGGCTCCCGGTTGTGTGGGTAATAAGGTCATCCAGCATTTCGGCTGTTAGACGCCGCCGTGCGTGCGTGAGGATGTGGGTTTCGCGAAAGGCATCGGGCTTTGGGGACGCTTGCTGTTGGTAGGTTTCGCTCATCAGGATGGTGGAAATCAGCCACTTTATTCGCATCCCGTTTTGCATAAATGCATCCGTGAGGCGTGTCAGAAGTCTGGGGAAGCGGCTTGGATTTCCGGGTCGGATGTCATCGATGGGTTCGACGAGGCCTTTTCCAAAGAGCTCTTTCCAGGTGCGGTTGACGATTTGAGTTGCGAGGTCGCGGTTTCCTAGTGCGCTGGCGGCAAGGATGTCTTGTGTAAGGGTAGCTGAGGGGCTTGGCTGTGCGCTACCAAGGAGCCTGCCGGGGAGTGTTGCGCCGGTTTCGGGGTGGGGGATGGTGTTTAGTGGATCACTGACAATCGTGTTTCCCGCTAACCGTTTCCCTGCGAAGAGCGTTGCGTAGGCAACATTGTCATTGACTGTCCACTTGTCATACGGATGCTGATGACACCTGGCGCAGGCTACCTTTTTTCCAAAAAGCGTTTGAGCGGTGAACTCAGCGAGGTCACGTGGGTCGCGATAGGTCATCCAGAATGCGGCATCAGGGCCACCATCCGCCTTTGGACGCGCTTGTAACAGAGCCGCAACCGTTTTGTCCCAGGGGTGGTCTGCAGTGATAGCGGCTTGGAGAAAAGCTGTGTAACGCCGGGCGGCATCGGGGCCGAGACGCGCTGAATCCACACGAAGGGCATCTAAAAGCACGCGCGTCCAGCGATGATTGGCATCCGGGGTCGCGAGCAGCTCATTGATATAGCGCTGCATCCCTGTCGTGGACGTATACGCGATGGCAAATGTTGACTCCTGTTCGGCCGTTGGAGCAATGCCTGTGTTGTCGAAGTGAAGTCGGCGGAGGAGCGATGCCTCGGATGCGCGTTTTGACGGCGCGGCGCGGAGCGCCTGGTGCGTTCGTCCCACTTCCTGATCGATGATTCCTAGCTTTGGCAGGGGTGGCAACGGCCGCGTGGATGCGTTCAAAGGCACCGTGAAGGCGATCGCTTTTGTGTGCCCTTCGAAGCGGACCATGATTCGGGCTATACCCGGCCTGATTGCGGATAGTCGCCCTGTTGCGGCAATCGATGCGGTGCCATCATCCAAGGAATCAAAAATCGCATTTTGGGTGACATCTACCGTTGCGCCGCTGTTTGTCAGAGCGCGAACCCTGATATTTGTCTTTGCACCTGGCTGCAATACGGAGGCATCCGCATTAACGTAAATGTCCTTGATGACATCTGCGTCAGTGGGAACAGGCATGTCATTAGCAAGCCAGGCTTTCAGTGTTGTGTATGGGGCGGAACCAATTGCAATCCGTTCACCGCCGCCATGGCTGAGCTGGCCTGTTGCCTTTTGAAGGATGAGGGTGTCATCGGGTGTGGCACCGCTAACAAGGCGGCCATTTGCACTGTCCACAATGGTCGAAAAGTCAGCATCAGGGTTTCCGCCGAGCAGACTGAGGCGCAGCCCGCCGCGACCGGCCGCCGACCCATGGCATGCGCCTTGTGTGCAGCCATGACGTGTTAGGAGTGGGTGGATGTTTACCCGAAACGATGTGGCGGGTGGCTGTGGCGCAACGTTTTTCCGTTGCTGGAAACCGATTGGAGAGGCTGCTGCAAGCGCTGCTGCGATTGAGGTTGCGGCGAGGGCCAGGACAACCGCTAGGGGAGTTTTGTTTTCCACACTTTGACCATCTCAGCGCCGATTTTTTGCGCGTATTCGGTTCCGTACTTCAAGTGGAGGATGCGTACCCAGCCATCGTGTGCCTGTTTGGTAAGGTCAGCTTTACCGCGCGTGTAGAGGTCGATATCGGCGGCAACACGGTCGACATCGGCATTCGTGTTACTCGGCTGGATGAAAGCGCGCAAGAGACCGAGCACGCCTGGGTCTGTGGGAGCCGCGCCGGGTAGTGGGCCTGCGGGTGGTTTAGGTTGTGCGGCGGGCTGGGCGTTACCGCCTGCTTTGAGTGCGGCAAGCTCAGCCTTGAGAGATGCGATTTCTTTGACCAAATCCAAGATGACCTTTTTCATGGCATCCGGTGTTGAGAGATCAGGCTCGGCGACAGCAGGCGCTGGATTTGCCGCTGGCCGCCGGGCAGCCGGTCGTTCAGCAGCAGGGCTAGCATTGCGTGCGTTAAGCTCATCTGGTGTTGGCGGCTTTTCATCCCCGCTCAGCTTTGCCATGAGTGCGATGACAGCTTTGGCATCCGTGACGCCAGGTTGCGCAAGCGCAAGATTGCCTTCGACTTTGCTGTCCTTGATCGTAAGGATCGTCATCATCGCTTTGCTGTTGATTGCGTATGCACCTGGGCCATCGGGGCCATCGGAGCTAATCGCAAACTTCACCTTGAGGTTGAGTGACTTTACGATAGCGGGAAGGCGGTCACGCATCGCGACGGGGTCTTTGGGGAGGACAACAATCACTGTGTCCATGGTTGCCTTACGCTCAGCGCCGTACCAGTTAGCAACACGGATCAGAGGCATCGCACTGCGCTCAACGGCTGTGAGAAATATCACAGTTACTGCGCCGGATGTCTTCTGTTCTACTTCACGAAGTACAGGTGAGCCATCCGTAAGAAGGACATTAAAGGCTGGAGCTTTCTCGCCGGGCTGAGGCCCGGATGTGACTTGCTGGATAGGGAACCCTGAATGCAGTGTTAAAATCGGCGCAGCAAGCATCATGGATGTGATTGGTACGAGGATGGCCATGTCCGATTATATGCGCGACTGTTTGTATTGGCGAATCACACTGAAAATCACGCCATCGGTGCATCTTGCCCGTAACTACGGTAAAAATGTTACGCATCATCTTCGGCGATCCTGACGTCCGGAGGTAATGATGCGGCCAAATGCGGTGGTGGTGCAGCCGGGACGCAAGCACCACCACTGCGGTCCAGTTTGGTAGACGCTATGTTTTACCTAAAGTTCACCATAGTTGCACCCTTAATTTTGCGGTGTTTTATTTCCGGGTTGTAGAAACTGCTCGTCATCCCGGAAGTCCTTTTCCATAAATGAAAGCAATCATCAATGAACAAGGGACACCGGCGACTATAAAACCAGCCGTTTATGCCGACATCTTCCATTGAGTTTTAGAAGACATCTACGAATAAAGGTGAAGCCAGTCCCTTTATCAATTTGATCTGACGTCCACATAATCGATCCAGCAGGCATAGCAACACCGATTACCGAGTAACCGACACATTTGTAGCCAGCAGCTGACGCAGACTCGTTCCATCCAGCAGTAGAATGCATCACCAATTCTCGATGGAGAGAACAGATGTCCCGAAAGATCGCAATGATTGGCGCTGGTAGCGTCGTTTTCTGTAAGACCCTGATGTCCGATATTTTGGCAACGCCGGCGCTTGCCGATTCTGAGTTCGCCTTAATGTCGCCGACGGAGTCAAAGCTGCGCCGGATGGAAGCTTTCGCGAACCGGATGATTGCCGATAACAATCTCCCCGCGAAAGCCTGGGCGACGACCAATCGCGAAGAAGCGATCAAAGATGCCGACTTTGTCGTTGTCATGATTCAGGTCGGTGGCTTTCACGCTTACGGTGTCGATTACGAAATTCCACTGAAATACGGCGTCGATCAGTGCATCGGGGACACCCTCGGACCCGGCGGCGTCTTCCGCGGCCAGCGACACATTCCCGTCCTCGTCGATATCGCCAAGGACATGGAGCGCCTCGCAAAGCCCGGCGCGGTGATGCTTCAGTACGCAAACCCGATGGCGGCAAACTGCCTTGCCCTTGGTCGCGTGTCAAATGTCCCATTTGTTGGTCTCTGCCACGGTGTCCAGACAACGCTTGACCTGGTTGCGGGCTACTGCAATGTTCCAAAGTCCGAAATTGACTTTACCTGCGGCGGCATCAATCACATGGACTGGTTCCTGACGCTCGCACACAAAGGACGTGACCTCTACCCTGAGCTTCGCGACATGTTTGAGCGGCCCGAATACTACAAAAACGAGAAGGTTCGCGGCGAGGTCTTCCGGCAGTTTGGCTACTTTATGACCGAGTCAACCGGGCATCTCTCGGAATACGTTCCGTGGTTCCGCCATCGAAAGGATGCCCTTGCGCTCTACTGTGATGAGCCTGCATTTGGCGGGGAGTCCGGCGCCTACTACAAGTGGGGCAAGGCGATGGCGGAAAAGTACGAGAAAGTCGATCCACTGCAGTTCGAAAGCACCGCGATCGATGGACGCTCCGTCGAATACTGCTCCTACATTTTGGAAGGCATTGTGACCGGCAATCCGTTCAAGTTTATGGGAAATGTCCGAAACGATGGCTATATTGCAAACCTTCCGCAAGGGTGCTGCGTGGAAGTTCCCACCATCGCCGATGCGAACGGACTCCACCCACAAGCGATCGGCAACCTGCCGCCGCAGTGCGCCGCCCTCTGCCAGACCAACATCAATGTCCAAAGCCTCTGCGCGGATGCCGCACTGTCTGGCGATCCTGAGCATCTTGTTCACGCATTGGCACTCGATCCACTGACAGCGGCTGTCTGTACCTTGCGCGAAATCCGTGCAATGACACAGGAGATGCTCACCGAATTGCGACCGTACCTGCCGCAGTTTGAGGGCAAATCACTCAAACAGACGCCTATGATTAGTATCCCGGCAGACTGTGTCGCCGTGGATGTTCCTCTGGACCCGGCGCTCGCAATCGGTAAGCGCTTTGGCACGCTGATCGAGCAGAAGGTCGACTGAGTAAATGCATCCAAGTAGGGTTGTCATCGCCGGACTCGCAGGAATCGCCCTGCCTGTGCTCGCGCTTGCGGCAGCCCCTCCCGTAAAGAAGACGATAGTTCAGCCCAGCGTCAATCAGGCATTCTTCGACACGCGGGTTGCTCCAATCTTAAAGGATGCCTGCCTCGATTGTCACGGCGGTTCAACCGTGATGTCGCATACCGACCTACGTTCTGAGGCTGCGCTGAAGGCAAGTGGCTCCAAGGGCCGGGTGCTTGCGGTGAGCATCGGCGGAAAATCTCGCATCCACAACCTTGTCTCCGGAAATCGAGCACCCTTGATGCCACCCGGTGGCAAGCTCAGCGACAGCAAAGTCAGCGATTTGACCCGCTGGCTGGATGCGGGAGCACCCTATTTCGGCCGCACACTTGGGGATGCCAAGCAACAGGTTTGGTGGGCTTTTGCGCCGATCAAAATGTCGGTTGCAAAACCAACTAAGACAAATAGCCTCTCTGCCATCGACGCGTTTGTGCAAGCTGGTCTACGCAAAAACGGGCTAACATGGAATCCGCCGGCGAGTCGACGAGATCTGATACGGCGTGCCTACTTTGATCTAACGGGCCTGCCCCCCACATTTGAAGAAGTTCAGGCATTCGAAAAGGACCGCAGTCCGAATGCTTGGCCAAAGGTTGTCGATCGCCTCCTCGCCAGCCCGCAGTACGGCGAGCGCTGGGGACGCCACTGGCTGGACATCGTCCGCTACGCAGACTCCGGCGGCTTTGAAGGCGATAAAGACCGACCAAATGCCTGGCGGTACCGCGACTGGGTCATCAATGCCTTCAATCAGGACATGTCTTACAACACATTTCTTGAGCATCAGCTTGCCGGGGATGAACTCGCTCCCGGCGACCCAGCTGCGCTTGTTGCCACGGGCTACTTGGCTGCTGGGCCGAAAGACATTGTCGAAAACAACGCCCGGACGCGTGCCAATGAGGTGGATGACCTTGTCGCAACGACTGGCTCCGCATTTCTTGGCCTTACGATTGCTTGCGCCCGCTGCCACGATCATAAATACGACCCGCTTCCGCAAGCCGATTACTACCGGCTAGCGGCGATTTTTGCGCCAACCGAGCGACGTGATATCGATTTGTGCACACCGGATGAACGTAAGGCCATCGAGGCCCGGATTGCGGCGTCGGAAGCCAAGCTAAAACCACTGCGTGATGAATACGGTGCTCTCCGCGGCAAGGGTGAGGCCGCAGCGCGCAAAATGGGATCGCTGCAACCAGCGGAGGCCGAAATTGAAGCTGGGCTTGGCGCGGAAATGCAGCGCTACCGGGATGTCCGTAAGGAAATCGATTTGGTGGAGGTCAGCCGTGAGCAGGTTCCAGTGGCGATGGCAGTCACGGATCCAAAGCCGGCATTTGGGGAATATCGCATCCACCGTCGCGGGGATGCTTACCTCCCTGGAGATCCCGTTAAGCCTGGATTTCTAAAGTGTCTGCCAGGAAACATTGACATTCCAGATGCGTCCGCTAGTGCAAAGACGACAGGCCGTCGAACCGCGCTTGCCAAGTGGGTCACCAGCCCGGAGAACCCGCTCACGACACGTGTGTGGATGAACCGCGTTTGGAGACACCACTTCGGGAGGGGCATCGTGGCAACCCCAAGCGACTTTGGCATCAATGGAGAACTGCCGACGCACCCTGAGCTGCTCGATTACCTCGCAGCTAAATTCGCGGCCGGCGGGATGAAGCTAAAGCCCATCCACCGGGAGATTTTGCTTTCAAAGACGTGGATGCAGTCATCGGGTATCCGTCCGGATGCCGCAAAAGTCGATCCACTCAACAAGTATCTCTGGCGGATGCCGCTGCGGAGACTCGAAGCCGAGGCAGTGCGCGATTCCATTTTGAAAGTGTCGGGAGCACTCGATCTCAAAATGGGTGGTCCACCAATCTATCCACCGGTTGACCCGAGCCTGAGATCAGATACCTTTCAGGGGATGAACTGGCCGATCACCGAGGACGATATGTCGACTTGGCGACGTTCTGTCTATGTCAAAGTCAAGCGTAGCCTGTTATTGCCTCAGCTTGAGGTGTTTGACTGTCCTGAGATAACCGCATCCGTGGCAG
>CAIRTT010000629.1 GCA_903881535.1 uncultured Armatimonadota bacterium | reverse complement strand
TATCGGTCTGTAACACCGCATTCTGGGATAGTTTTGGTAGAACGAGGAGCCCTACAAATGATGTCAACGAAAAGTACAGCGATGTCGAAAGTAAACTCGCAACGCTACCGGTCCCGCCGGCAAGTAGAACTGAAATCGCAAAACCACCGATATTCCAAGCCAAAGCGAGTAACACACCGTTTCGCCTGAGCCCGGATGCGATCGCGTAGCGGCGACGACTTTCCATCACGCTCAGCAGGTTGTTTGAAAGGATTGGTTTCCAGTGCATCGGCAAAACCACCGTTTCGCTGCCCAGAATTCCGGTGATCCCACCCGTTCCGTAAGGCCCCTGTCCCGATAGCCCATCCTGGGAGCGCTTTAAACCACCGACGAACATCGCCAGCGGTAGCTGACACACAATGAGAGTCAGCTGCAGTGCGGCAAACATGACAAAGACGCCGATGTTTCCGAAGCGCGTATGCATTGCGATGAGGGCCAGCCCACAGCTGATATACACAACTCCCTGCCCGAAGATGCCACGCAAAAGTCGATAAACGAAGTTTCCTAGCTGCGGAACATCCCGCTGAAAGATACGCTCGAGCAGATATCCACCGATGAAGTCAAATGGCAATGCGAGCGAGGCGTATAGCCCAAAGATAAGCGCTAGGCCTTTTACGGTATCTGCGATGTTGGTAGGTGACATCGAAAAGAACTGCTCCGGCAACCTCAGCGACAAGGCAAGGACACACAATGTCACCATCGAGCCTACGGTTGTAATCCCCAAAAACAGTCGCGCGCGTGCGTACGTCACTTGCATTCCTCAGTCGTTGTCAGCAGTCTGGTGTCAAAGCGGATGCGACGAGATTTAAATCCATCACGCATTCACACTCTGCATAAACAGTAATGGTGGTGATGCCAGTTCCACGAACTATTCAAACTTGTGCGGATACCTGATGAATTCATTTCGTCCTCCGTATCTACACTTCTGTTGCTATGAATGGATGTGCCCTCGTAGGAAAGCCGTTTCTACCAAATGTTGACGTACGTAGCCGCCGTGGGTAGAATCTGACCAATTGGTCAAATATGTTCCACGGCAGCGTCGCACGGATACCATCATGACAACCCCACGCATCACATTCTGTATCGCAACCACCCTCGTAGCTGGACTTATTGCTACCGCAGCCCGTGTTCCGACAACCACCGTGGCTAAACTTGTAGATACAGATGCATCCACGGGACACAGCGCGTTTTTAAGCCCGCACATCCACCCCATCGAAACCACAAGCACGCTGGTCTATGTCGCAAACACGCCCGCGGGGACCATCGATGTCATCGACCAAAGGACACAGACCATCATCAGCCGTATCCCGGTTGGGGTTGAGCCCGTCACCGTGAAACTCCGCCCGGATGGACGTGAGCTGTGGGTGTCGAACCACATTTCTGACACCATCAGCGTCATTAAGATCGAACCCGGGAACCCGTTTAACCACACCGTTATCGCAACGATTCAGGACATCGATCCCGCAACCGGCTCGACGCGCTTCGATGAACCATGCGGTATAGCCTTCGCTAATAACGACAAAACCTATGTCGCGCTTTCATCAGAAAACAAAATCGCTGTTATCGACACCAAGACACGTGCGATATCGAAATACATTCCTATCCCAGCACAGGACCCACGCAACATCGCCGTCCAGGATGGCAAGCTCTACGTCACCGCATTTGAGTCGGGCAACCAGACCCAGCTCTCGGGTGGCGTCAAGCCGCTTGGGAGTGAGCTCGCCACATTCGATGCGTACCAACACAGCATTCTGAACAACAATGTGCTGTCCATCGGGCACAAAGTCGACATCGTCACAAACCCGGCCGTCCCCGACCGCGACCTCTTCACCTTTTCTACCAAAAATGAAGAGCTGATTGGTGTGACATCCACGATTGGGACGCTGCTCTATGGCCTTGATGTGACATCGAATGGGACCGTTGTCATCGCGCAAACGGATGCCCGTAACGATGCGAATGGCAAATCAGGCACCAAAAAGCATGGCCTAAAAGAGCTTGAAAACCGGCCATTTTTAAACCGTATCTCGCTTGTTACTCCTGGGAAGACGGGTTCCAAGGCAGCTATTAGGCATATCGACCTTGATCCGATTCTCCCCGCGCAGCCGACGCCCGCGACTGCGCTCGCGACGCCAAGCGCCGTCGTCACCCTCCCCAATTCCCCGATCATCGCCGCCGTCGCCGCTGGCTCCGACACCCTCTTCACCCTCAACACCGCCACGGGAACAGTGATCAGCCGCGTGCAAACCGGCGCATCCCCGGATGGCATCGCCATCACGAAATCCAACATCGCCTACACCCTCAATGCCGCCGACAATACGGTTTCCATCAGCAAACTCGCAGCATCCGGAAAACTCTCCCTGGCGAAAACCATCGCGCTAGCAGACCCAACACCGCAGCGCTTCAAGCTCGGACGAAAAGCCTTCAGCACCGCAAATGCGAGCAGTAATGGGACATTTAGCTGCGCGAGCTGCCACCCGGATGGCCATACAGACCAGCTTATCTGGGTGCTTGACACCCCAATCGTCGGGGGCGGTGATCAGATTATGCCGCGCTCGACGATGCCGACGCGCGGACTCCAGGACACAATGCCTTTCCACTGGGATGGCATCCTAGGTGACCCGTACGGCGGCATCAACTCTGCAAGCCTGGCACGGGATATAAAGCCGAACAGTGATCCCGCGCGGCCGGTGACATCTACGCGGCAGCTGATTGATTCGGGGCTTGCATCCACGATGCGCGATTTCCGCGACAACGCCAAAAACGAGGAAGGTAAAGTCGGCCACCTTTCGAAGTCTGAGCGGGACACGATGGCGGAGTTTCTGCTCGCGATTCGCTACCCTCCAGCCCAGCGCCGGCCGTTTACGAACACAGTTACGAAGCGTGCGCTGCGCGGCTTTGAGCTCTTTCACGTGCTTGGGGATGATGACCCTAGTAAATCCAGCCCGAATGTTTGTGGAGACTGCCACCGGATGCCCTATTTGGTGTCGACGAATACGCCCGGCACTGGGATGGATGCGCCGACGTGGCGCGGCGCCTTCGACCGCTGGCTGATTTTGCCGCAAGGCCGTCTGAATATGGTGGTGTTTGACTTCTACAAAGACATCGCAGACCGGGGCGCGCCGGAAGAGGAAATTTGGCGGATTTCATGGGGCAATCGGGAGCGCTTCAACCCGGTTTGGAGCATGGTCACCGAAGGAAGCACAGGCTACAGCGGGACGTTTGCGCGGCAGCTGACGCTTGGCGATTTTGCCCTTAAGGCTGGACCGGCAACGAGTGAGTTATTGGATGCGATGGAGAGATCTGCAACCGATGGCGCGACTGTCCTCAAGGTCACGGGTACGGTGGTGCTTGGCGGAAAAGCTAAATCGATTGCGTTGACATTTGCTAATTCGACCTATGTAGATGCTGCATCCGGGACGCAGTGGACGCGCAATCAGCTGACCGAGCTGGCGCAGACCGGGAAATGTGTTGCCACGTTTACCAGCTATTTGGCATCCCGTGTACAGGCGGATAGTCCCCAGCCTGCGATTTGGTCACCGGGTCCGATTGAGGTCCAGCGTGGCCATCAGGTCTTCCCGCTGCTTTACCCTGGCAACATGTCGGTTACGCTTGCTGCTCGCAATGTCCAGCAAGGGGCAGCCGTCTACGTGGATGGTCGCCGGGTGGATGCAAACGTAAATGTGTCGGCTGCAAGCGTAGCGATTTCCTTAAAGACCCTTCCGGCGAAAGGCTGGCATTTGCTCCAGCTGCAAAACCCTGCGGGGTTATTCTCGAATGAGTTTCTGATGCGTGTCGACAGCGATGCCAAGTCTGGCGATTTCAACCTGCGGGATGCCCTGTTACGCGGGGATGACCGCTTGGCGCTCAACCTCCTCGCGCATGGTGCGCCGATCAACAACCCCGGGGATGAGGGCTCAACGGCGGTGCACTCTGCGGCATTTTTTGGCCGGGAGGAGCCTCTTGCGTATATGCTCCGCCACGGCGCGGATCTGAAGAAGCGTAACGGCGGTGGTCAGCTTCCAGTCGATGTTGTAAGCGGTCCCCTCGATGATGGCCTTTACGGTTTCTATACCGCCATCGGACGCGCGACCGGTGTGGAGTTTAAGCGCGATGTTCTTTCGGGCGCGCGGAGAAGAAATGCGGAGCGCCTGCGGAATTAGGCCTAACCATTTGACATCCCTATAGGCTGGCATGCCAAGTGACCCTACACTGAATATATCCAGCCCACCAAGTGAAGCGCGGTTTTCGCCGCAGGCCGGAAGCACCAGCGCCCAGCAACAACCATTGGTTGTGGAAATGAAAGCCCTATGGGCGCCTTGGTGACGGCCGAAGGCGGATACCGCGCGAAGCCATATGGGATTGAAGCCCGAGCCCCGACCACGGGAGCGCACAGTTACCACACACTCCCGTGGTCGAGCACATTTCTAACCTAAAATTCCAGCTGCTTCAGAGTCTTCATACCAATGTACAAGTGATGTGGATCATCCAGGAGCTGTTCAAATCCCCAGTCGAGCCCGAGATACCACTCTTTGGCGGCATCATCGATGGCATTGACAACCAGCGCAAAAATCCCGACTTCCATGGAGGCTATCAACGTCTGTTTCATTGCTCGCAAAAGCATCCGTTTCCCAAGCCCGCTCCGCTGTACGCTGCTGTCGACCGCGAGGCGCCCGAGTAATACGACGCCAATCGGACCATTCGGCAAGCGGCTATCCGGGATGATAACCCGTTCGATGGTCCGTGTAACCAGCGTGTAGTAAGCAAGGATCTTTGTATCCCCGGCAGTCGCAACGACAACATGCGTCACGCCGACATTTCGGTCCATGTTTTGCCGGGCTTGGTTGCGCAGGAAGTTATTCAGGGATGCATTGCCGCAGTCAAAGCCGGCCCGGTCATGATGTGTTTGCAGCAGCTCAACGACAGGCACGTCTACCAGCTGCCGGCGGTATCGTTAGCAGCATCCAGTTTGTAGCGTTCCACCGCCTGCTGAAGTGCTGCGGTAGGAGCCGCTC
>CAIRTT010000628.1 GCA_903881535.1 uncultured Armatimonadota bacterium | reverse complement strand
TTACGGTGCTGAGAGGGCCATGTGCCGACCCCAAATACCTGATCCGGTTAATACCGGCGGAGGGAAGCGCTAGCCTTTTGTGGCTTTGTGACTCCTGCCGTCGGCGGGAAGAAACATGAAACGTGCCTTTACGCTGATAGAGCTCCTTGTTGTCATCGCGATTATCGCAATCCTTGCTGCTATCCTATTCCCTGTCTTTGCGCAGGCTCGCGCAAAAGCGAGACAAACGTCCTGTGTTTCAAATGGGAGACAAATCGGGATGTCCGTCATGATGTACGCACAGGACTTTGACGAGGGGATGCCTATATTCCACGCTTATAACACCCAACCACCGGCTAATGTCGCGGGCCATCTTGGTGTCGAGGTCGCGCTTTTTCCGTATGTCAAGGCAGTAGGAGTGTTCCGGTGCCCTGATGACAACGGGGGACCTGTACCTGCCGAAAGTCCATCGAACATTGAATACGGTGGATGTTCTGACATTCCAGGAAAGGGTCGTTCCTACTGGGATTGCTTTGGTTCAAGCTACCGATTTACTCGATGTACATTTAGCACCGTCGCGGGTGTTAGTGTGCAAAACAACATTGTAGAGACTAGAAATTCCGTCGTAACGCTTGCACAGTTTGTAGAGCCGGCAAACACCCGGATCATGCGTGACGAGATGCTTCCTTGGTTTGCGCCGCCATTTGACAGGGATGGCACTAAGTACGAGTATTTCCCTTACTACTACAAGCAGTGGCACGCTCAGGGCGGAACGATTATCTTCGCAGATGGCCATGCGAAGTTTCTCGTTGCTGCTGGTCAGTTTGATGAGACTCTTTGCAATCCAGAAGCAACGAAAAAGTTCTCGGTTTCCGGTTGGAGCTGTGACTAATTGCCATAAACTGACGATGTGCATAGATTCTTACTCAAATATGTAGCGATTCTTGTTTTCGCGTTGGTGTTTTCCGGCTGCACGAGCAAACTGAATGGTCCAAAGCAGCCGGACACGAACACAGCCGTAAAACCGGCGCCTTTGCCTGCAACGCCTCCTGAGCCGGCCTATGATCCGACAGCGTTCGCGCCGCTTCACCCGCGTGCGCTTTCATCCAGGGTTACGGTGCTGATGTTTCACGATGTAGTTACAGATCGGGGAAAGGGTGGAGTTTACTTCGATTCCACCGTTGACGAGTTCAAAGAAATCCTGGACTACTTCGATGAACAAGGTGCGCATTACCTATCTCTCAAGGACCTTCATGAACACCTTGTGACTGGGAAGGAAGTACCGGAACGCTCTGTGGTGTTGACATTTGATGATAACTACCAAGGGTTTTATGATAACGCCTGGCCAATCTTAAAATCGAAGAGCATTCCAAGCGGCATGTTTGTACATACGGACTTTGTTGGCAAAAAGTCTGGCAGTCATCCGAAGATGTCATGGGATCAGCTCAAAGAGCTGGATAAATCCGGATTGGTTGAAATCGGTGGCCATACCTGTTCACATCCCGGTGATCTGAAATCCCTTCCTATCGATGTCCAAGAGCGGGAACTCACGGAATCAAAGTCGCTACTGGAAGAGCATTTGGGCCATCCAGTTCCATTTCTGGCCTATCCCGTTGGCAGTGCCGATAGTAAGACGATTGAGCTGACAAAATCTCTTGGCTACACGATGTCCTTCACGATGAAGAATGGTCCAGCAGAGGAATCTCCTGGGATTTTAGAAATACAGCGGACGATTCAAACGAAGTACAAGGATGCATTTAAGCAGTCTCAAGACCGGGCTAAGAATGTGCCTGCAGCTGTGGTTACCACGGACATCAACAATGCTCCAATAACGCTAACCGCTGGAGAATTTGACAGAATTTCGTTGGTGTTTGTGTCGGG
Source organism: uncultured Armatimonadota bacterium (assembly GCA_903881535.1). Classification (GTDB taxonomy): domain Bacteria; phylum Armatimonadota; class Armatimonadia; order Armatimonadales; family Armatimonadaceae; genus CAIRTT01. The sequence continues at coordinate 147 of CAIRTT010000628.1, read as the reverse complement.
TGGGGTCCCTGTTTCGGTGCGAGACACGGATGGCGGACGGAAGTCTGTCGGAGCGTATGTTGAAAAACATAGTGCTTTAGCTGGGATGAATGGCACGTTTTTCGTCAATGCGGCTCTCCGAGGCACCGATAACGCCATGATTGGTCC
>CAIRTT010000627.1 GCA_903881535.1 uncultured Armatimonadota bacterium | reverse complement strand
GGTGGTTCCGCCAAGGAAACCCAAGTCAAATCCTCCACGACACAGCCACCGGCAAACAAGTCATCATCATCCCCAACCACCACTGTATTCGTTTCCGCATCCACTTGAATCACATATAAAGGGATACTCGAACCCACATTAATGCGCTTGCGCTGTCCGACGGTATAGCGTGCGATGCCATCATGCGTGCCGCGTACCTTCCCGGATGTGTCCACAAAGTGGCCAGGAACCAATGTTTCCGGCGCCGTTTCCTCGAGAAATTCAGTGTAGTTGCGGTCCTGAACAAAGCAGATCTCCTGCGAGTCCGGCTTGTTCGCAACCGATAGACCATAATCTCGGGCCAGCTGACGGGTGACATCCTTGCTTGGAAGCTCGCCAAGAGGCATCGTCATGCGGGCAAGCTGATGCTGAAGCGTGGCATACAGGGCATACGTCTGGTCTTTCGAGCCATTTTCAGCACGGCAAAGGACGTGGCGACCATCGGCGCCCAGACCATGATGCACACGCGCGTAGTGACCTGTCGCCAAATAGTCCGCGCCAAGCGATGTTGCCTTCTCAAGCAGCGCATCGAACTTTATATAACGGTTGCAGTTGACGCATGGATTCGGTGTGCGGCCCCGCTGGTAGTCCTTAATGAAGGGGGCGATAACCTTTTCCGCAAATGGCTCACGGTAGTTCAACACGTAGTGGGGAATCCCGATGCGGTTTGCAGTGCGGCGGGCATCCTCGACCGCACCCAGTGAACAACACCCCGCGCCCTTGGTCTCGTGTGCTGTTTCCTGCCAGATTTGCAGTGTGACACCGATCACATCATGGCCTTGCTCTTTGAGCAGGGCAGCAGCGACAGCGCTATCGACGCCGCCAGACATGGCGATTACTACGGTCTTTGGGGATGACATTGCACCAAAGTATACCAATCCGAAGGCATCCTACAATGCATCCCGTTCTCAGCGGAATACCTGAAGGTTTACATCAACTAATTTGAAGAATGGTTGCCAAATAGTACGGATTGATACGGTTTCCCCTACAGGAATCACCCACATATCCCTATAAAAAGGCCTATCATGGTATATTGGCAACTGCCAGTGGTGGGTACCAAATGGCATTGGGAGGAAGCACGTGACGCATCGCTTCGTTAAGTTCGGGTTCGCAGGCATTGCAGCTTCGCTGAGCCTTGGAAGTCTGTTGACTGGTTGTGGCGGTGGAGGTGTGGATCAGGATTATCTGAACTCCAGCTCCCGCGCACTTATCGGGACATACAGCAAGACTAGTATTTCTGCGCTTGGCACACGGGTAACCTGTGGCGATGCCAGCAGTGTCGTTGGAGACCCTAAAACAGAACTTAAGGACCGCAGTGTGGTCATTGATGTCTGTACACCAACGGATACCATCACTTTTTCGGAAGATGGCCGCTACGCGATTAAGTCGTACGGCGGAACCGAAGCCGGAACCTTCACCCGTGACAATCAGCGTCTTGAGCTGGTGCGCGACACGGAAAATGGTTCTGTGCTTTCGACTCCATACCAAAAGACGATTTACACGCTTTCTGGGTCCGGTACAGATCTGGTCTTCACCCCAACGGCTCAACCTGTTGGCTACCAGAAGATTGACCCGGCTGGTGATGCATTCAATGGTGACAACACGCCTAACTATGACAACCTTGCTCCAAAGGCAAATGTGGATGGCACGCTTGCAATCCTCTGGTTGCCAAATGCAGACTCCAAGCCTGTTCTCAAGAGCAACTTGTCCATCGTTCCTGAGTTGATTGCAGATGCCAAGGAAGCTGTGGATGCGCGTGGTTTCTCCAAGCGCTACATCGTAACGTACACCTTCGGCAAGAAGTAATACGCATCGGTTTGGAAAATGTGCCAGCCCCCGCCTCCGGCGGGGGCTCGCTTTCATTTATGTCCCGCTACCCTTTACGAAAACCTAAAGGCTAGACATTCCACAAATTTCAGAGGCTAAAGCCAGCACGCTCAAGCCAAGCCCTCGAGCCGATGCCTGGCGTATATTGATGCCATGCACAAATCCAGCATCACCGCCGGACTAACCGCGGTACTCCTGTCTGCATTCCATACATCCACATTGGCTCAGACCACCGCAACCTACCCCATCACCCCACGCGTACTCCAGCTCATCGGCAAGCTGACCCTGAGTGAAAAACTCTCCCTCGTCCGCGGGGGAGACGACCCTAACAACCTCGGACAGGCCGGCTATATCCCCGGTGTTCCACGGCTTGGGATTGGGCCTCTCCGCCTCACCGATGGCCCAGCGGGCATCCGCGTAGCCAAGCCCGCAACCGCAATGCCGGCTCCCGTTTCAATGGCAGCAACCTTCAACACAGACATCGCCCGTCGCTTCGGCGCCACCGTTGGTAAGGAAGGGCGCGCCCTCGGCCAAGATGTCCTCCTCTCCCCGATGGTCAATATCGTGAGGCAACCCGGGGCTGGACGGAATTTTGAAACCCTCGGTGAAGATCCACTCCTCGCCGCCTCCCTTGTGTCCGCACAGGTCAAAGGCGTTCAGGCAAATGGCCTCATCGCCACCGTCAAACACTTCGCCGCGAATAACTTCGAACAGGGCCGGATGGGTATCGATGTCCTCATCGATGAACGGACACTCAACGAAATCTACCTCCCGGCGTTTACCGCAGCAGTGAATGCCGGGGCTGGCTCCGTGATGGGCGCTTACAACAAAATTAATGGCACCTATTGCTGCGAAAACAGTGCTCTGCTTGAAACAACCTTGCGGCAGAAATTTGGCTTTGGTGGCTTCGTGATGTCGGACTGGTTTGCCACACAGTCCACCAATGCCAGCATCCAGGCAGGACTCGACATGGAAATGCCTGGGGATGGCATCCGCATACCCGGCCGGGATGGCTTCTTCGGCAAAAATCTCCAAACAACTATCGAAACGGGTGAGGTCCCCGAATCTACCCTCGATCGCTCCGTCGCACGCATCCTTGTCGTGATGGAAAAGTTTGGACACCTCGACAAGCCAAAGCCAAGATCGACCTTTGACAAAGCTGCCGGACGCAAAGCCGCCCGCGATATCGCCGAAGCGGGAGCCGTACTCCTCAAAAATGACCGCTTTATCCTGCCTCTACAGTCTGCTACGCTCAAAAACATCGCGTGGGTTGGGCTTCCCTTTGAACGTCCCGTGATCGGTGGCGGTGGCTCCGCGCAGGTCACGCCAACCCAAACAACAAGCATCCGAGACCTGCTCAAAACTGCACATGGCATCGATAAGCCGCTCTACGCTCCGGGCATCGACACGGATGGCACAGCGATTCCAGCATTGGCATTTACAAACCTGACACGCGCAAATGATGCCGCTGCGGCAAGCCGCCAGAGTCCGGGCTTTGGCATCATCAACGATCCTCAAATTCGCACAGCCGACATCAACCATGTCGCAAAGAACGCCCTTGTCACACGCATCCCCCAAATCTGGAAAGGTAGCCTGGTTGCGCCGGTTACCGGACGGTATGGGATTAAGGTCCAAGTGGATGGCGGGCAGGCAACTCTATCAATCGGCGAGAAGCTGCGCGTAAATGCCGGAGGGCTCTTCGGCGGCGGAGCGAGCCTTTATAAGACGCAAGATGGCCTCCTCACCGCAACCATTTGGGTTGATTTGGTCAAAGGCAAGCCCATTCCGTTCACACTCACCGCCGCGGCTGGCGGAGGTTTTGGACCGCCGGATCCCAACGCAAAGCTCCACGTTCGTCTTGCATGGGTCACTCCCGCACGCCAGGCGGAACTGATTGCGAATGCCGTCAGGGTCGTCAAGGGGGCTCCCGCCGCAGTGGTGATGGTCTACGATGAAGGCACGGAAGGCACCGACCGGGCTGACCTCGCGCTGCCGGAGAGCCAGCGCGCTCTTGTGGAGGCTGTCGCTACCGCAAACCCAAATACCATCGTGCTTCTGCACACCGGAGCACCCGTCGAGCTTCCATGGCGCGGTCGCGTCCCTGCCATCCTCCAGCTCTGGTATCCCGGACAGGAAGGCGCGGATGCCACACTACGCCTCCTCACCGGCGCGGTCAGCCCAAGCGGCAAGCTGCCAGTGACATTTCCTGAACGGACACAGGATGGCCCAGTAACCAAACCTGAGCAATACCCAGGAAAAAACGGAGCTGTTGTCTATTCCGAAGGGCCATTTGTTGGTTACCGACATTACGACAATGCCCGCAAGGCAGTCGCGTATCCGTTTGGCCACGGCCTGACCTATACGCAGTTCGCCTACACACGGCTACGGGTAGCCCATACCGTGGCTGGGACGAAGGTGACATTTAACATCCGCAATATCGGGGATGTCAGCGCTACCGATACGCCTCAGGTCTATGTCACACGCCCGCAGCGCGCACCTGTTATGCTCCCTGTTCGCTGGCTTGCCGGCTTCACCAAGGTCACGCTCGCAAAGGGTGAGAGCCGGGATGTCACCATCACGCTCCCTCCGACCACTTGGCGCTACTACGACGACACATCCCACCGCTGGAAACGCCTCCCGGGAAACCCCGTTGTGGAAGTCGGACAGTCAAGTCGCATCCTCCTGCTGCGCTAGAAGTCTTCGCCCGCGGTCGACATCTTCCGTTAGAATGGAAACATGTCGACCGCAACCCCTTTCCCGATTCTCATCAATGGCGCCTGGTGTGCATCCGCTGATCCAACCGGCACCTTCCAAGCCACCAACCCAGCCACCGGTGAGCTACTTCCGGGCACCTATCCGGTGTCCGGTCCACAGGATGTCCACGCAATCCTGACCGCTGCCGCAGAGGCCAAAGCTGCGATGCGCGGCCTTGATGCAGAAGTCCGTGCACAGTTCCTAGATGCTTATGCAGCCAACCTGGAAGCCGCAAAGGATGGGCTTGTCGCAGCGGCAAATGCCGAAACCGGACTGCCTGTTGAGCCACGCCTTGGATCTGTCGAGCTCCCACGCACCGTGAATCAGCTCCGCCTCGCCGCAAAGGCAGTTCGCGCACGCAGCTTTGCACGCCCGACCATCGATACCGCAACTGGTATCCGCTGCCAGCAGGAAGCCCTTGATGGTGCCGTTCTCGTCTTTGGCCCTAACAACTTCCCGTTCGCCTTCAATGCCATCGCCGGTGGTGATTTCGCCGCCGCGATTGCTGCTGGATGCCCGGTCATCGCAAAAGTCCACACATCCCACCCAACCACCAGCCGCCTCCTCGCTGAGTGTGCGGTCGCCGCTGCAACAGCGACAGGACTCCCTGCCGGCGCACTTCAGCTCGTCTACCGCATCGCTCCACAGCTTGGCTTCGCGATGGTCGAGAGCCCTGCGGTTGCATCCGTTGGCTTCACCGGTGGCCGAGACACCGGGATGCGCCTCAAGGAAGTCGCTGACCGTCATGGTAAGCCTGTCTATCTTGAAATGAGCAGCGTCAATCCAGTGTTCGTTCTGCCGGGTGTCCTTGCAGAGCGCGGAGATGCCCTCGCGGATGAGTTTTCTGGCAGCTGTATGATGGGCGCCGGACAGTTTTGTACCAATCCAGGCTTTGTCGTTGTGCCGGCTGGTGATGCCGGGGATGCGTTTACCGCTGCCGTCATTGGAAAGTTCTCTGCCGCAAATCCAGGGGTGTTGCTCGGTAAGGGCGGCCGGGATGCGATTGGCGATTCCATCAAGACGCTCACCGCCGCAGGAGCCACGGTTCGCTGCGGAGGTAATCCTGTTGCGGAGCCTGGCTATCGCTTCGAGAACACTATCTTGACCGTGGATGCCGCAACCTTCCTGAAGAACCCTGAAGCGCTGCAGACCGAAGCCTTTGGCCCGGTAAGCCTCATTGTCATCACCGATGACACAGCGCAAATGGCCGCCGTTGCCGCATCCCTTGAAGGTAACCTCACCGGGACGATTTACTCCGCCGTAGATGGCTCCGATGAAGCTGCATATGCTGCGATTGCCCCTGTTCTTCGAGGTAAGGTCGGTCGCTTGCTGAATGACAAAATGCCAACCGGTGTTGCCGTCAGCCCGGCGATGAACCATGGCGGGCCATTCCCAGCGACGGGACACCCGTACTTCACCAGCGTTGGCCTGCCAGCGGGCATCGAGCGTTTCACGATGCGCTGCTCGTACGACAATGTACGTGCACATCGCCTGCCGGCCGAGCTTCAGGATGGAAATCCGCTTGGGATTTGGCGCTCCGTGGATGGTGACTTCACCAACGCCTAGTTTGGACATTGAGAGTGACAAGGAGGTCATTGAGATGCAGGAAAAGCCGTTTCAGCCTTTGTGGGGAGCGAACATCCCCGGTCAGATCAAATCGGATGGCGTAGAAACCGACATCACCAAGCCTGGCGAAGGTTTGGTGGTGGGCAAGCGTGTCGCCCGCATCGCCAATGTCACGGTTCCAGGGATTGCTGTGTACGCTCCGCCGAAGTCCAAACAAAATGGTGCGGCGGTCGTGATCTGTCCGGGTGGCGGCTTTAGCATTTTGGCGATGGACCTCGAAGGCACTGAAATCGCCACCTGGCTGAATAGCATCGGGGTAACCGCGATTGTCCTCAAGTACCGTG
>CAIRTT010000626.1 GCA_903881535.1 uncultured Armatimonadota bacterium | reverse complement strand
TGAAAACCAACGGTGCGCATCCACTTCAGTTCCATCCAAGGTAAGTGAACCTTCAAGACCGCAGACATACACCATGTCAAATGTCTCATACGTTACACCATTGTATGCGTACGTGTTTGGAAATGCTGAATGGGCTACGGGTTCTGTAACAATGAGTCCCGTCTCTTCGAGCACTTCCCTTAACAGTGCTTCAACGCCGGACTCTCCAGGTTCGACAAAGCCGCCAGGTAGCGTCCAGCTTCCCTGCCTCGGTGGATGCATTCGCTTCAAAAGCAATACATCTCCGTTATTACGCATACAAATACCCGACACACTGGCAGCGACATTAAAATAGACCTCAAACCCACAGCCGGCACATCGAAATTTCCTGTGATTGTCAGATGACTCAACGCTAACGCCACACTTCGGGCAGAAAGCAAAATGCTCACGAATATGCATCAGAGCAACGTCGCCTTTTCCATCAGGAACGGGTCATCGTTTGCGACATTCCCGACGCGCTTCGCAACTTCCCAAACCACCGTGTCACTTTCCGACCACGGATGAAAGAGATGAGCGAGCTCCAGATTGGTCTTGATCCGGGCATCCAACCATAGCGAGTAGTTTCTCGGATGAACGATTACTGGCATCCGTTCATGGAGATTGCGAATCGCATCATTCGCATCTGTCGTCAAAATCGTACACGAACGAAGGGGTGAGCCATCCGGTGATGTCCATTCCTCATAGAGCCCAGCAAACGCAAACAATGCTGCTGAATTCAGACTGATTAGGTGCGGAACCTTGGTTTTCTGGTGCCACTCATAAAACCCAGTCGTAGGAATCAGACATCGCCTTGAACGAATAGCTCCGCGAAATGCAGGCTTGTCAAAGACGGTTTCACTGCGTGCATTGATCATTCTGGATGCCATCGATGTATCCCTGGCCCAGAAAGGTACAAGCCCCCACCGAAGCTTCTCAAGTATTCGCTGATCCGGACGCTCGAGGGCGGTGATGGCCGACACATCCTGACCGGGCGCAATGTTGAAGCGCTCACTATGATCAAACAGAACACCTTTGGCCGAAAAGTGATTTATCAAATCCGTCTGCGTTGTTCGAGCCGTATAGCGTCCACACATTATCAGTCCACCTTGGAGCCATCATACGGACAATCCCTATGCATCGCGACCGTCCTAAACAAACATCACGGCGTGCAGTCCAACAGAACTCCGAAAAGGGGAACTGAACTGGCATAAAAAAAACGGCCCCTTTGTCAGGAGCCGTTGTAACCGAACGAACTTCCTACCCTAGCGGTAGCTTGGAAACTCAAAGTTTGGTGCAAGCGTCTGGTACAGGATGTCAAAGCCGCTTGGAAGGACAAGTCCATCCGCACCAGGCTTTGCAAACCGTCCACGTGAGCTCGTCCAGAACATCCAGAGCCGACCAGTTTCAAGCGTTGGATCTCCGCCAGGTGCTGGTCCGTTAACACGGTTCACGCCCGCCGTTGCATTGAAGAGATCCAGGAATGCAGACACTTGGCCCTCATTCACGGCACGCTGCATCGGAACCATTTGGCCAATCGACTGGGGACCACTAGGAACGGTACCGGTTGAGCTCTCAGTTCCACCAAGCTCTTCGATTTGCGACAGCACTGCAACCGCAACCCGATTGTTGAGCGCATTGCC
>CAIRTT010000625.1 GCA_903881535.1 uncultured Armatimonadota bacterium | reverse complement strand
CTGCCTTGGTTTCCTGGTCACCAATCATTTCTAATCGAATCGGCTCTGCCATTTTGTACCTCTTGTACCCATACGTACCACCGCGAACGCTCTCATAGAGTATAGGCATATCACGGGGATTATTTAGTTGAAAGTAAACGTTTCAGCGTTGATTATTTACAGAACATCCACAAGATGGCGGATTCATACAAGGGTTTCCACCACTCTACGTGGGAATCAAAGCTTTCGCAGCACTGGATAGGTCTTGCCACTGGTGATTTCCTGGTCGAAGATATTCCAAGTCACAAAGCCATCCGTGGTGAGTGGATCAAGCAAATGAAAGATGAGCATCCGAAGTGGCTGATTGGTTGAAATAATCCAGTAATCATCTGTCGTCGTGACACGCGGCTCCCATGTGCCCTCAACGGTTCGCAGGGGATGACCTTGAAACGGCTGACTGATTTTGGTGTTCTTAATGAGGAATTGTTCAAAGCCAGTCGGTGTCTTGCGCAGCTCTGCGAGCTCAATTCCATGGAAACGGAGAAGTCGGATGGCATCTGTGGATGATTTTGGCACGGCATAGAGGGACGGCACTTTGGCAGCGGCAGTCATCGCCCAGCGGTCATAAGTCGGCAGGACAACAGACTTCCACTTTGTCGGGGCTTTTGTATGGTCGATACGAGTCCCAGGGAGAACATCTTCCAGATCGACTTTCTCTTTGCCACGAGCAGCCATTTCAAAAGCGATGCCGGCTTCTGTTGCACGGTACTGATCGGCCGCAACGATACGCTTTCGAATATCCTTGCGGTCATCTACAAGCTTGTTCAGCGTCGCGAGGACAAATTGATAGGTCGTCTCTACACGGAAGCGGAACGGGAGAAAACTGACGGCTTCGGACAGGATCCCGATACGGTTACGCAGCCCAGCGTAGTTGGTAACGTAGCGCCCTTCATAGCCAAATGTGGCCCATATGGTTTCTCCACCGCGGCGCTCAGCGTTTCCATAGTCAAAAAGCTCCCACTTGTGGGTTTTACGCAGCTGCTTTCGCACCATGGGGAGCAAGACATCGCGTTGATAGCGCAGGACGGCTGGGTCGGTATCGGGATGCGTGGCTGGTCCATATGTCAGATCGAATCTGTGCCGGGTGCCGTTGGTGGTATGCAGGTCGAAGACGACATCCGGATCCCAGGCGCCATAGACTTCTCTAAGCACCCCACGCATCTCAGGGGATTCGGCCTTAATGCAGTCCCGATTCAGGTCAAGGTTCATCCCATTGTGTCGCTCGCCAACGCGTGCCGGGCCATCCTGATGCGGACGGTTTACGAGGCCATCTCCAAACTTTTCGTTTCCATCCGCATTGTAAATTGGGGCAATGACGAGTGTTGTGGCATCGAGAATGCGTGTTGGGTCCAACTTCAACAAATCCCGAACTAACATCAGGATGGCTTCTTTGCCCTCGACTTCACCAGCGTGGATATTGGCCTGGATGTACACGACGAGGTGGTCACCGCTGGCATGCGCCTGTGAGCCGGACGTAAATCCAGACTTGGAAACAATAAGGAGCGGTACGTCCCGGCCTTCCGTGCTGCGGCAAAGGGATGCACGTTTTACAAAGGGATATTGACGGGCAAGCGCATCGCAAAAGGTGGTGACATCAGCGAACGTAGATGTTTCCGCATAGCCGGTGGCTTCGGCACGTGTCTGGAGGACAGTCTGCATAACTGTAGTTTAGCATCCGGTGGCTGGCATTGTTACCGGGGAAACCACTAGCAGTGTTATTCGCTGGGCGGCGCAGGGGGTGCTGGACGTTGATCTGGAATGAGTTTCAAAAAATCATCTAACCCAGCCCAGATGACGAGAATCACAGCCATTATCAGCAGGAACCACCAAATGTTCACTTTACTGACAAATGATTTAGATCTTCGTGTACGTCGCTTTGAACTCATTTATTAGGTACTGCCAACTGAGGTTGGAACAATGTACCACCGCCATCACATGCTATGTACAACAATGACGCATAAGTTGCTTAATCAATGTTCACTGGATGCGACGTGATTGCTTATGTCAACCATCCTTGCAGTGCGGGTTTCAACAGTCCCGATGAGTTCGTACGATAACTCATCTTTCAATGCGATAGCTTTTCGACTACAAAGGCTTTCGAACAATTACAGCACACCACTCGCCTTCATCCGGGCTCGACAGCAGTGTGTGTCCACGCAGCTCAAGGGCATCGATGACATCCTGCCGGCGATCGTGGATGATTCCGCTTGTGACGAGCGTTCCACCCGGCACCAGGGATGCGGTAAGGGCATCGGCCATCCCGATGATGACATCCGGCAGAATATTCGCGACGACGATGTCAAAAGGTCCAGCGGGTGGCTCTTCTGCGACATGGACATCGATTCCACTTGTCACGTGGTTCCGCTCGAGGTTGTCGAGGGAGACCTTTACTGCAACAGGATCGTTATCGGTTGCCGTTACATGTACAGCCCCGAGGAGATATGCACCAAGTGCCAGAATCCCTGACCCGGTACCGACATCGGCGACGCGTGCACCGGCAACGGGCAAACCTTCTAGGGCACGCAAGCACAAGCGTGTCGTAGCGTGGAGTCCAGTCCCAAATGCCATCCCGGGATCCAGCTCAATCACCCGTTGCTGCGGGGTTGGTGTGAAGTCTTCCCAGCTGGGCTTAATGACGAAGTTCTCACCGATCAGCTGCGGCTTGAAGTATTGCTTCCACGCGTGGGCCCAGTCTTCTTCGGCGAGTTTACGGCGCAGCGTGATTGGAAAAGGAATCGCATCCTTGAGGCGTGCAAGGGCTCCTTCGAGGCGATCATCGATGGGAAGGTAGCCCACCACTTCTCCATCACGGGCATCGTAGCCATGGCAGCCTGCCTGCTCCAGGAGGGCTGCGCCGGCGAGTTCCTGGTCATCGCCGGATGCCGTTATAACAACTTCCGCCCAGTAAGCAGGTCCTGTCATGGTGTTAGTCCTCTCCGCGAAGGACGCGCTTGAAGCGATCCCACATATTGCGTTGCTCGGTTGCGTGGTGGTGTGACTGGTCTCCACGCAGCTCGGCAAACTCTGCCAATTTCTGACGTTCAACATCCGAGAGGCGGGTTGGTGTCACCACATGCGCCACGACAATGAGGTTGCCCTTTTGTTGGGGCCTGCGAACATCGGGCATCCCGTGACCACGCAGCGTAAAGCGCGCCTCTGGCTGTGTGCCTTCGGGGATTGTGACCGGGATTTCACGACCATCGATGCCAGTCACGGACAGCTGCGCACCGAGCGCCGCCTGTACAAACGAGATGCTGACGCTGGTGTAGAGCTCATGGCCATCGCGAACGAAGCGGTCGTGTTCCTTAACCCGGAAGACGGCGTAGAGATCTCCACTCGGACCGCCCATTGCGCCCGAGTGGCCTTCGCCCCGGAGAGGAACAGTCATCCCTTCATCGATTCCTGGCATGATGGGAACGGTGAGCTTGGTCTGCTTTTGTACGCGGCCCTTGCCGCCGCAGCCGGTACAGGGGTCCTTGATTGTCTGACCGCGACCGCCGCAGCGGACGCAGGGAACGACATTTTGGACCGTCATAAACCCGAGGGATTGTTGCTGACGAACCTGTCCTGCACCGCCGCAGGCGGTACACGTTTCCGGTTTCGAGCCAGCTTTGGCTCCAGAGCCACTACAGGTTGAACAGGCTTCGACGCGCGGAATGTTGATGTCCTTCGAGCCGCCATTGAAGGCCTCTTCGAGGGTGACATCGATGGCAACTTCGATATCCTGACCACGTTGTGGCCCACCGGCTCGGCGTCCGCCGCCGCCTGCAAACTGGTCGCCAAAGAATGTCGAGAAGAGGTCTTCAAAGCCTCCAAAGCCCTGCTGACCAGCACCACCGCCGCCCATCCCGGGCATCGAATGTCCAAAGCGGTCATATTGACCACGCTTTTGCTGATCCGAGAGCACTTCGTAGGCCTCGGCGACTTCCTTGAACTTATCTTCCGCGGATGCATCCCCAGGGTTGACATCGGGGTGAAGCGTTCGCGCGAGCTTGCGGTAAGCCGACTTAATTTCATCCTGGCCGGCGCTCCTGCCGACCCCCAGCACATCGTAGTAGTCGCGTTTATCTGCCATAGTCGTGATTCAACGTTCCGCGGATGTTTGCACAGTCAAACGCCCCCGAAGCCGCGGGGCCATCGGGGACGTATATTTCAGAATCGAAAAGAGAGGATTTACTCTTCGTCTTCGTCGGTTGCGACAGGCTCGTCTTCTTCTTCTTCGGGCTCGACATCATCGAGCTCTTCTTCAGATTCAACCAGCATCGCTTCCATGTCGGCACCAAGGGCCGCGGCAGCACGTGCAAGCTCGGCATCCGGAAGGAACTCATCCACTTCGACATCGAGCTCGCGGGCTCCAACCACTGCTTGGCGATCGGCTTCGGCTTCTTGTCCAGCCAGGGATGACTTGTCTTCACGACCCTTGATCACACCAGCGGCGATTTCTTCCAGAGCAATGGTCAATGGATTTTCAGAGTCCGTTTCGACACGGGGGCGGCTACCCTCTCGAATCTGGCGGCAACGTTTTGCTGCAAGAATTACCAGCTCATACTTCGATTCAATATTCGCTTCAATTTTGTCTGCGGACGGATAAATCATGACATCTCCTGCACTTCTGGCTCATCCACCTCTTCGGAGGACTCTCCAGAAGCAACGCGCTCCATTTCCAAAATGACCTTGACACCCGCGACGTTCACGCCGCGAACCTCCGTGAGGTGACGCACTCGCGCCAGTGTCTTGATGTCGACATCCGAATACAAACGCCGGTTGGATCCAGTCCGCTGTGGCACCACAACGCCCTCTTGATCAAGGACGCGCAGTATCCAACAAGGTAGACCGGCCAGCCGAGCGGCCACGCTGATTACGTAGACCGGTTCGTGCTCCTGATGCTCCATCTGTCTTTTCCATTGCCACACAACTTGCCGTAATGGCAAATCGTCAACCCAATATTGTACGCTGGAAATACGCCAATCTCAACCAGCTTAGCTTGGTATTGGTCTTCACCGTCATCGCGTCGTTCGCATCAGTTTCTATACCGGCTTTCGATAATCAACCTATATATCGATTTGCATTAGAGCCTCCTTTGTGATAGCATCCCTCGTTTGGAAGTACGTAAGTATTTTCATGTGTTAAAGGAATAAAACCCATGCCGAAAATGAAGTCGCACAAGTCTGCCGTAAAGCGGTTCCACCAAACCGGGACCGGCAAGCTGATGCATCGGCACACCAAGCGGGCCCATTCTATGATTAAGAAGACCCCTGGGTGTCGTCGCCGGCTGTACAACGAAGCTTCTCTCCATCCTGGAAAGCGCATCGCTGTGAGCCGCCAGCTGCCATATGGTGCAACCTACTAAATTCGTCGTCGGGCGGCACGCCGCCCACACTCTCCTGGCGTTGATTTACTCATCGCTTGGGAGACGGGACCCAACTGCGGGACATGGATCCCGCGCCCGAAAGGATAAGAAAAATGCCTCGTATTAAACGTGGTGTGATGGCTAAGAAGCGTCACAAGAAGATTATCAAGCTAGCCGAAGGCTACTACGGAACACGTAAAAACGTTTTCCAGAGTGCAAACGAAGCTGTTGCACGTGCTGGAAACTTTGCATACCGTGACCGCCGCAACAAAAAGCGCGACTTCCGCCGCCTGTGGATCACACGTATTTCGGCAGCGTGCCGCAATGCTGGAACCACCTACTCCGCTTTCATCGCTTCGATGATCAAGCACGGCGTCGAGCTCGACCGTAAGGTTTTGGCTGACCTCGCTGTACGTGATGGTGATGGCTTCATTAACCTGCTGAAGCAGGTTGGACTTGTTGCCTAAGCTGTCCTGACAGCTCGCCGACATCACAAGCCCGCCGGACACCGTTCGTGCGGGCTTGTGTTTTTCAATAAAGAACAGCATCGCCATGACACAGCCAATCGCCGACGTACAACGTGAAGCCCTTGCTGCCATCGCCGCCGCATCCACCACCGCAAATCTCACCGAGCTAGATACGCTCTACCTCGGACGGAAAGCCGGTCGCCTGACAGGCCTGATGCGCAATCTTGGCACCCTGCCCCCAGACGAAAAGCCCGCATTTGGCGCCGCACTCAATGCAGCAAAATCGGTAATCGAAGCCGCTATCGCCAGCCGGAACGCAGAGCTAGCCGCCGCCGAACGGGATGCACGTGAGCAGCGGGAACGCATCGACCTCACTCTCCCCGGCCGCACGCCGGAGCCTGGCCGCTTGCATCCCCTCACCCAAACCTTTGAACAGGTTCGCAGCGTCATGCTCGCCCTCGGATTCAGCTTTACTGAATCCAACCACTGCGAGGAATATCTCTTCAACTTTGACTGGCTGAACTACCCGCCTGAACATCCAGCTCTAGATGAACAGATGAGCTTTGTCCTCGATGACGACCACCTGATGCGTACGCACACCACGCCGACTCAAGGACGTGTGCTCGCCACTGGACAAAACCCACCGCTGCGCTACGCGCAGATTGGACGCTGCTTCCGCCGCGATGCTGTCGATGACACCCATAGCCATACCTTCCACCACGTGGATGGCTTTGCCGTCGACAAAGACCTCTCGCTTGCAGATCTCAAAGGTGTGATGGCCGAGATTATGCGCGGAATCTTTGGCCCGGAAGCCATCGTACGCTTTCGCCCTGACTACTTCCCATTCGTCGAACCTGGCGTAGAAATTGCCGTTAAGTGGGGCGATCGCTGGCTGGAAGTTGGTGGCGCAGGAATGATTCACCCCAATATTCTTAGGAGAGCTGGAATCGACCCAACCGAGTACTCGGGATGGGCATTCGGCTTTGGACTCGACCGGATGCCGATGGTCCTTCACGGCGTCGATCGCCTCCCGCTCTTCCTCGAAAATGACCTACGGTTCCTCCGGCAGTTTTAGACAGATGTTTGTACAAACATCAGCTGGTGCTTTCCACGCCAGCAATACGATGACCTGCTTCCGTCAAGCGATGACAACAACCTCCGACCAGAGCGTCGGACCTGACATCAGATTCTTAGGAATAAGCGCATGAAAGTACCCATCTCCTGGCTTCAGGAATTCATCCCCGTTCCAACCGATGGCGATGCATTTGACACGTTTTGTGATGCATTGACAATGGCGGGTCTAGAGGTTGAGGAAATCCTCGATGGCCCAACCCTGTACACGAAAGTCACCCCTAACCGAGGCGACTGGGCATCCATCCTCGGAACGGCACGCGAAGCAGCCGCCATCAACGCAGACATCACGGTAAAGATTCCGACAGGAGCCGCACTCACATCCGGTAATGGACCAGTTTCGGTTACAATTGACGACCCAGATGCCTGCCCACGCTATGCTGCAACCGTTATTCGCGGAGTACGCATCGCCCCGGCCCCTGAGTGGATGCAGCTGCGTCTCACACATGCTCTCGGTGACAAGTACAAGCCAGTGAACAATGTCGTGGACATCACCAACTACGTGATGCTCGAGCTAGGGCAGCCTTTGCACGCCTTTGACCTTGCAACCATCCAAGGTGGCAATATCATCGTTCGGCGTGCGGCCGCAGATGAGAAACTCACAACCCTTGATGGTGAAGAGCGCATCCTTTCGGCGCAACCGTTGTGCATCTGTGATGCGAGCCGCCCGGTTGCCATCGCAGGCATCATGGGTGGACTTGAAACGGAAATCACCGCTGGCACCACAGACATCCTCCTGGAATCCGCACACTTTGAACCGATCACCATTCGGCGTGGAAGCAAGGCACTGGGACTTGCCAGTGAAGCCAGCTACCGCTTCGAGCGCTTTGTTGATCCAAACCTTGTGCTGCAGGCAGCAGCACGCGCCGCTGCGCTCATCCTCGAGATCGCCGGCGGGACAATCGATGGCGAAACCACCGACAACATCGCAAAGCCACACGTGCCGACACGCGTCCTTGCCCGTATCGACCGTATCCGCCGCATCTTAGGTGTGGACATCGACCGTGATGAAGCCGTCGCCGCGCTGAAGCGCCTTGGAATCGATGCCGAACGTTCCGCGGGTGCTCTGGATTGTCTGGTTCCAAGCTTCCGACCTGATATTGCGATTGAAGAAGACATCGCTGAGGAAGTCGGCCGCATCGCTCTTGGCTATGACAAGCTGCCCGAAACGGTTCCCCCCGTCACGACAGGCCGCGGAATCAATGCCCCTGGCGCAGTGTTTGCATCTAAGGTGCGAACTATTCTTACAGGTCTTGGGCTACAGGACATCGTTGGCCATTCACTAACATCAACTGAAACCGCCTGGACCCAGGATGAACAGGATACGTTGGTGGCGATTCGCAACCCGATGGCGCCACAGTACTCATCACTGCGTACATCGCTGTTTGCCACGCTCCTTCCGATCGCGGCACGTGCTGTCGACAGTGGCATCCGTGACTTTGGCATTTTCGAGCTGGGAAGCGTTTACCGACGTACATCCACCGGCGAATACGCGGAGCCACGCCAGCTATCGATCATCCTCTCCGGGTCCCTGACGGCCGGCATGTGGGGCATTAAGGCTGGGACACTCCCAGTGGATGTCTATCTGGCCAAGGGCATTGTTGAACATCTGGTGCTTGGCCTTGGTATCCCAAACGTAACGGTGACTCCATCGGCACACGTCCTCGGGCATCCATACCGTACGGCAGAAGTCCACTCGGGAAACAGAGTCATTGGGTATTTGGGTGAGATCCGAAGCGGGCTCGAACTACCTGCCAGGGATTCTGACACTGGGCAGCTATACAACGCAGCTGAGAACATCCCTGCGAGGTCGGTCTTTATCGATTTGTGTGCTGACTCCCTGATGGAGCTTCAGAACACAGGAGGCGGAACAGCTGGCTACAAGGCACTCAGCCGCTTCCCAGCGATGACCCGTGATATCGCGCCCATCGTCCCTCTGGTCACAGACTTTGCGCAGCTCGATGCGGCGATCCGGGCCGCTGGAGGGGAGTACCTGCGGTCTGTGGAGCTAACCGACCTTTATGCCGGCCAGGGCATCCCGGATGGCCACCATGCACCAACTGTGCGTATTGTTTTCCAAGCGGATGACCGGACGCTCACGAGTGCGGAAGTGGATGTTGCGATGGCAGCGATCCGCAGTGCCTGCGAAGGCTGCGGTGCGCAGTTCCGCTAGGTGCCGAGGACAGCTTCCCATATACGAAAAAACCTCCCGGCTGCGAAAGCTGGGAGGTTTCTTCCTTTTTGAGAGACTTACTCCTTCGTCTTGTCAGCTTTCACATTGAGGAGCTCGCGAACATCGATGATCATCCCGCTGCCGCTTTGCACCGTCGGGAGATGACCATCCCATTTTTCAATCCAGT
>CAIRTT010000624.1 GCA_903881535.1 uncultured Armatimonadota bacterium | reverse complement strand
GGTGCAGCCCTTCCGCTTTGAGCAAGATGGACTGCGAGCATGGTCTGTACGTGAAGACAAAAAAAATCACATGGAAATCGAAAGCGCATGAGGATAAAAATAGGAAACCACGAAATAGGCGCTGGTCGCGCCTACGTCATCGCAGAAATCGGCAACAACCACAACGGCAGCTTTGAGCGTGCAGTGGAGATGGTCGACCTGGCCCTTGAGGCGGGTGCAGATTGCGTCAAATTTCAGATGCGTCACCTAGAGGATGTTTACCGCCAGCGCACCTTGCGCAAGGATGGCGAAGACTTAGGCACCGAGTACGTTCTTGATTTACTACGCCGCTTCGAACTAACCGTAGATGAACACTGCAGGCTCGCTGGCTACTGCGCCACAAAAGGCATCTTATATCTTTGCACTCCATGGGATTCAACCAGTGTTGGCGTACTTGAGAGTTTTGCCGTCCCGGCCTACAAAGTGGCATCGGCCGACCTGACCAATCTTCCTCTGCTTCACAGACTTGCTAAAACAGGTAAGCCGCTCATACTCTCCACTGGAATGAGTCAAACGGGAGAAGTGGAAATAACTGTAGCTTTTTTAAACCAACGTCGCGTGCAGTTTGTGCTTCTGCATTGCAACAGTACGTATCCAGCCCCGCTTCACGACATCAACCTTAAGTGGATTAACCAATTACGCAAAATTCACCCTCTGGTGGGCTATTCGGGGCACGAGCGGGGGATTAATGTCTCACTCGCCGCTGTGGCCCTAGATGCCTGCGTTATCGAGCGTCATTTCACATTAGACCGAAATATGGAAGGCCCCGATCACGCTGCCAGCCTAACGCAAACCGAATTCAAACGGATGATAGAAGGCATCCGCGAAATTGAGGATGCGCTGGGTGAAGGAAAAGCGAGGCATTTATCTCAAGGCGAAATGATCAATCGTGAGAACATTGGCAAGAGTCTCGTAGCTGCTACGACATTACCAAAGGGTGTGGTTCTCGGTGCTGAGCACATCAAGGTGCGCAGCCCCGGCCAGGGACTCTCGCCGCAGCAGTATGACCAGCTGCTCGGCTGCACGCTGCGGCACGATATGGCCGAAGAAGACTTCTTCTATCCGTCAGACCTGGCAAACGAGAGGGTCGAGCCGCGCGCCTATGCGTTCTCCCGTCCCTGGGGGGTGCCAGTCCGTTATCACGATTTCAGGGAGTATTCGCAGAGGATCAGCCCGGATCTCTGGGAATTTCACCTGTCTTACTCGGACATGGAGCTTCGACCGGAAGATTACCTTGGAGGCGTTTATCAGGCCGACTTTGTCGTTCATGCGCCGGAGCTGTTTTCCCAGAGCAGGTTGATGGATCTGGCGACACCGGATGTCGAATATCGCAGGGATTCCATCCGCGAGACCCAGCGTGTCATAGACATCACCAGAAGCCTGAAGCGGTTTTTCCCCTCCACCAGGCGACCGATGATTGTCGCCAACATCGGCGGATTCACCATGGATCAGCCGCTGCCTGCAGGGGAGATCAAGGGGTACTACGAACGATTCGCCGGCAGTCTGTCGGAGCTCGATCTGGACGGCGTGGAACTCATTCCTCAAACCATGGCGCCCTTCCCGTGGCATTTCGGAGGTCAGCGCTACCAGAATCTGTTCGTGAAGATCGATGAGATCGTGGAGTGGTGCGGCAAGCTGGGGCTGCGGATGTGCTTTGACGTGTCCCACAGCCAGCTGACCTGCAATCACCTTGAGTACGACTTCTACGATTTCAGCGAACGGATTGCACCGCATACTGCGCATTTGCATCTCGGGGATGCCCGAGGGCTGAATGGAGAAGGGCTTCAGGTGGGTGAGGGAGAACTTGATTTCGGACGCCTTGGGGCAATCCTAAGGGCCGGCTGCCCGACCGCGTCGTTTATCCCCGAGATCTGGCAGGGCCACAAGAATGGCGGTGAAGGATTCTGGATTGCAATGGAAAGGCTGGAACGATTCCTATGAGCGAAAGCCTTTTGAATGCAATTAGGGCACAGATCGAAGCTTCAATTGAGGTGAAAAAAGCGGTCTTGATAGATCGGCCATTGCTCACCCAATTGAGTACTCTCATCCAGGCGTGTCTTGACTCACTTAAAAGTGGGGGAAAGATCATCTTCGCCGGGAATGGAGGAAGCTTTGCGGATGCTCAGCACCTCTCTGCTGAGTTTACCTCCCGATTTCAATTTGATCGGGCACCACTACCATCAATTGCGCTTGGCACAAATAACTCATCAATGAGTGCTATAGGAAATGACTACGGCTATGAGAAGATTTTTGCGAGGGAACTTGAAGCGATAGCTAAGCCTTTGGACGTGTTCATTCCGATGTCAACCAGCGGGAATAGTGAAAACATAGTTGCTGCCGCTGAAGTGGCATTCAGACTGCGACTGACCACTATTGGCTTAACCGGGCAGTCAGGGGGGCGGCTGGCACAAAAATGTCAATGTCTT
>CAIRTT010000623.1 GCA_903881535.1 uncultured Armatimonadota bacterium | reverse complement strand
CGCAGGCATCCGCACATCTTTGCTGATGCCAAGGCCGAGGATGCCGAAGCCGTCCTCGTGAACTGGAATGCGATCAAGGCTGTGGAAAAGGCAGAAAAGGGCATTTCGGGTGCAAAGAGCGCTCTTGATGGCATTTCGCAGGCGCTTCCAGCACTCTCGATGGCAACGGAAGTCAGCAAGCGGACGGTGAAGCTTGGGTTTGAGTGGCCGGATGCTGCCGATTTGCGGGATAAGTGCCGTGAAGAGCTTGGGGAGTTGATGGTCGAGTGGGATGCGCTTCTTGCCGATCCATCTGATCTTAATGTGCGTGAACGTTTTGAGGCGGAGCTTGGGGATGTCCTGTTTACGCTTGTGAATGTAGCGCGGTGGGCGGACCTCGATGCTGAGACAGCACTACGGCGTCAGCTGGTTCGGTTTGGGATGCGCTGGAAACATATCGAGGCGCTGCAGTCGGAGGCTGGAATTGCTTGGCTGGATGTCGATGCGACCCAGTTCCGTGCCTGGTGGGCTGAGGCCAAAATTGCTGTGGCTGAGGCTGGTTAGCAGCCGGCTTGACTCGCTGCGGTTTGTCATGACGGCGATAGGATAAAGGGATGCAAGCAAAACTTACCTTTACCGCCACGGCACCAGCGACGGCGGCCCCGGGCGCAAGCATTTCGCTTTCTCTGACGGCGAAAAACGATGGCAAAGCCGCCGAAGTCTTGCGCTTCAGGAATGGCGGCCGTGTTGACATGCAGCTCATCGCCAGTGGTGGAAAAGTTGTTTTTCACTGGTCCAAGGGGATGATGTTTACCATGGCACTTGCGGCTGAGAAGCTTGAACCTGGTGCATCCAAGACGTGGACGATGAACGCGCAGCTACCTGCGGACTTGCCACGCGGTGCGTATAACGTGCGGATTTGGTCGATGGCCACCGGGCTTGAAGCCATCAGTGTGAAGACTGTTAATGTGCGTGTGATGCCATGATTGTCCTCGGGATTGAAACCAGCTGTGATGAGACGGCTTGTGCGATTGTGCAGGATGGCCGGAAGCTGCTTTGCACGGTCGTTGCTAGTCAAATGGAGGAGCATGCAAGCTATGGCGGCGTCGTGCCCGAGCTTGCATCTAGGCGCCATGTCGAGCTGCTGATTCCCGTCATCCGACAGGCGCTGTCAGAGGCAAATCTAACGCTTCAGGACATCACGGCGATTGGCGTCACAAACCGTCCCGGCCTCCTCGGTGCTCTGCTCGTCGGAGTGACATCCGCCAAAGCCCTCGGACAGGCCCTCGGGATTCCCGTCATCCCGGTTCACCATATCGAGGCGCATTTGTACGCCAACTTCATCACGCACCCGGAAATGGAGTTTCCCGCGACGGCGCTTGTGGTTTCGGGCGGGCATACGGACTTATTCGATGTTGAGAGCCACGGCGTGTATCGCTTGCTTGGGCGGACACGGGATGACGCTGCTGGTGAGGCATTTGATAAGTGTGCACGCCTGATGGGCTTGCCGTATCCGGGTGGACCAAGTATCCAGGAAGCGGCAAAAAGTGGTGATCCCAAGGCGATTGCATTTCCACGCGCATTGATGCCCGGGACGCATGCGTTTTCATTCTCAGGGCTGAAGACCGCCGTGAAGTATGCGTTGGTAAAACCGGATTGCCCGCCGGTCCCCGATGTCGCGGCATCCTTTCAGGCTGCCGTCGTGGATGTTTTGGTGCGTAAGACGATTGCCGCTGCCAAAGAGTGTGAGCGTTCGACGGTTGTGCTTGCGGGTGGGGTTGCCGCGAATACATCCCTCAAGGAGGCCATGGAGGATGCGTGTAGCCGGCGGGGGATGCGCTGTTACATTCCACCACCAAGCTTGTGTACGGACAACGCGGCAATGATTGCAACGACGGCGTCGTATCACTTTATGCACCGAGCGATTCCCGGGCTTGACTTTGCGGTGATCCCAAGCGAGCCGCTGTCCAGCCACGGTATCTAAGGCACGGCACGCTGTCTTGAGATTGTTAGAGTTTTGGAGAGAGAAGTTCTTTTTTCTTTCCCAATCACACGAAGCACCGACCGATTCCCGGTTTGGACATTGCGGTGATCCCAAGCGAGCCGCTTTCGAGTCACGGTATTTAGAACTTTCGATGTCGGTTTGTGTTTTGGAGAGAGAAGTTCTTTTTTTCTTTCCCAAGCAATTCAGTGCACCGACCGATTCCCGGTTTGGACATTGCGGTGATCCCAAGCGAGCCGCTGTCCAGCCACGGTATCTAAGCTATAACCGAAAACAGACACACTTGCCGCTGTCCTAAACACACACTTGGGCATAGCCCGCACATGCACGCTAGACTAAAGCCGCCAAAATGTTTCTGCTGTACTCCGTCCTCATCACCCTGCTCTCGCCCATCATCCTGCTTGGCTACCTCCGACGCATCCGCCAAGGCAAGGAAAGCCGCGCACTCGCCGGCGAACGCTTTGGCACACACCTCGAAACGCCACCCTCCGGCCGGGATGTCTACTGGGTCCACGCCGTAAGCGTCGGTGAAGCCGTTGCCGCAAAACCCATCATCAGGGAGCTGCGTAAAGCCCGCCCAGATGCATGGATTGTTCTCAGTACCACAACCCTTACCGGCCGGGATGTCGCATCTAAAGTTCCAGATGTCGATCAGGTCATCCAATTTCCCATCGACTTTCCATGGTGCACAGCAAAAGCGCTCACGACCATCCACCCATGCCTCATCATCCTGATGGAAGCCGAGCTCTGGCCGGGCTTTATTGGCACCGCTAAGCGAATGGGCACGCCCGTTGCGGTTATCAATGGACGCTTCTCAGATGTCAAACTCACGAGCTGGCTGCGCTTCCGCCAGCTGCTCTCACCCGCCATAAATGGCGTGGACCAATGGCTGATGCAATCCGATGAAGATGCTGACCGGGCCCGGCGCCTTGGTGCTGCGCCATCCAAGGTCAGCGTTGTCGGCAACACAAAGTTCGATGAGTCATCCGTTCCCCTGACCTATGATGAGCGCCTGGCGCTGCGGGCGACGTATGGCATTCCCGCGGATGCGCCTGTTGTGATCCTCGGCTCAACACGTGAAGACCGCACGGGGGGACCTGGCGAGGAAGCGCAGCTTCTGCCTGAGTGCATCGCTCTTCGAACCCACATTCCAAACCTCCACATCATCATCGCCCAGCGGCATATCGAACGTGTGGATGCGATTCTTGAGCTCTGCCCGGATGCGGCACGCCGCAGCAAAGGCGAGACAGGCTGGCTGCTTGTCCTCGATACATTTGGGGAGCTTGCGACTGCGTATGCTGCCGCTGACATCGCGTTTATCGGTGGAAGCCTCGTACCGTGGGGAGGGCAGTCTGTCTTTCAACCCCTCGCTCAGGGCATCACGTGCTGCTTTGGCCCACACATGGACAACCAAAAGGACATCGCAAACCTCGCGCTGCGCAGTGGCGTCGCGACCGAAGTGGGCAGCCCGGCAGCGTTCCGTAAGCATATCGAGGCGTTTCTGTCGCTTCCAAAATCGGAACAGGATGCACTTGGTGCCCGCGCCCGCGCCCTCATCGATGCAAATCTTGGTGTTAGTGAGCGCTATATTTCGCGCGTATTGATGCTGGTGTCCCGCTGACACTCCGAAAACCAACGCATTCTGTACAATCGGTTTGTTCCTGTGTGAAATTGTATGAAAACTGATCTGATTGAAGAAAGCTGGGAGCTCAATAACCCAAACCCACGCACCGCTTGGCTCCGCGCCATCATGACGCCGCTAGCCGTCCTGCATCGCGTCGGCCTCTGGTGCTACCTTTTGCCATTTCGCCTCGGGATGCGGCAGCAGCACATCCTCCCAATCTGTGTCATCTCAATTGGTAATCTCGTTTCCGGCGGTACTGGGAAGACACCAACAACACTTTGGCTTGTGCGCGCACTTCGGGATGCCGGTCTACGCGTCGTGATTCTCTCCCGAGGGCATGGTCGGACAAATGAATCCGTTGACCCGGTGATGATTGTTTCCGACCTCCGTGCCGTGCGCGTCGATAATCCTGAATGGTCTGGGGATGAGCCGCTCCACCTCGCGAAATCCCTCCCTGGGACGCCGGTGATCGTCGCCCGCAATCGTCGTGACAGCGGGGATGTTGCTGTCGCGCAGTTCCAGCCAGATGTAATCGTTCTAGATGATGGCATGCAGTATTGGCAGCTGCATCGGGATGTTGAAATCTGTCTTCTGGATGCACGCCAGCCGTTTGGAAATGGATGGCTACTTCCACGGGGGCCACTGCGAGAGCCGGTCAGCCACCTGAGCAAGGCCGATGTGGTTATATTCACGCGTGCAGACCAGGCATCCCCGGAGTCCGTTGCAACGCTGACAACAAATATCAAAGCACGCAGCCCAGAGATTTGGGTGACGCAAAGCAGTCACGTTCCGATTTGCTGGCTTTCCACCGATGGCCAACAAGGGGCATTGGATGAAATGAAAGGGCTCAGCGTGATCGCGGTTACCGCCATCGCGGATGCCGACCAGTTCTTCACTACACTCCGCACGCTGGGTCTCAATATCATCCAGGAAGTCAAATTCCCTGACCATCATGCGTATGTGAAATCCGATATTGATGCGCTTCTGGCTGGACCGGATATGGCATCAACGCATGTGGTTGTAACCACCGAGAAGGACATGGTCAAGCTTGGTCATCAATGGCCAAAAGCGGCAACGCCACTCGCTGCACTTCGCATCGAGACGCGACCTGTCGACCACGATCCGCTTATCGAAGCTGTCCTCGACCGTATCGTTCGGAGAAACCGCGGCGATATCGAGGTCTGATAACTATTCATCGCGCTGGGACAAACAGTGTCTGAAATATAAAACCACCCTCCAGATACTCCCGGCGGGTGGTTATTGCTTATGTATGCGAGTCCTTAGCGAAGGCGGATGACAATCAGTCCCCGCGTCAGCCCAGACCCTCCGGCAGATTCCGAGCGGCCGCCAATCGGGAACTGAGTCATGGTTTGTGATCAACTAAAAAAATCAATAATAAAACCACCCGCCAGGTGCTCCCGGCGGGTGGTTATTGCTTATGTATGCGAATCCTTAGCGCAGGCGGATGACAATCAGTCCCCGCGTCAGCCCAGACCCTCCGGCAGATTCCGAGCGGCCACCAATCACTTGGAGACGAACCGTTTGAGGGTTTCCCTTGAGCATCGCATCGACATCGGTGATGGAGTTGAGAATCGTCCCATTGGCATGGGTAATAATCGCACCCGGAACCAGACCCGCATCATCCGCAGGGGAACCATTGGCAACTGTTGCTACCTGAACGCCTACCGTTGTCTTCAGGATGCCACGTTCTTTTTTGTCATCATCAGTGAGGGGTGTGACAGTAAATCCGTACTTCTCAACTGCAGACTTCACTTTGCCGGGCACAGTTGGTGCTGTCGCTTGACCAATCTGAGTTTCCTTGATCTCACCAAGCGACACCGATGTGGAGCGTGCCTTACCATCGCGCAGATAGTTGATATCCACCTTGCTACCCGGTGCGGTGCTTCCGACCGTATCGCGCAGTGTGATTTCATCCACGATGGGCGTGCCACCAATCTTTGTGATGACATCCCCAGCCTGAATACCGCCCTTATCAGCCGGGCCGCCCACAACCACTTCTTTGACGTAGGCCCCAGTGGATGTTCCCACGATTCCGCGTTCATCTGCGGTGATGTCCTGGGGGATCAAGCCAAGCGAGCCGCGGGTAACCTTGCCCTTTGAGATCAGCTGGTCAGAGACATATTTAGCGGTATTTGATGGGATAGCGTACCCAATACCGACGCTGGTGCCGGTTGGAGAGTAGATGGCGACATTGATGCCAATCAGCTCTCCCTTGATATTGAACAATGGGCCACCGGAGTTCCCTCGGTTGATGGCCGCATCCGTTTGAATCAGGGATGGATAAAAGCGTCCGGTCACACCATCTGAAATGTCGGATTTACGGTGGAGGGCGCTCACGATCCCGGTGGTCATCGTGTTTTCTTTACCGAATGGAGATCCGATAGCGATGGCCCACTGACCAACATGCAGCCGTCCGCTGTCGGCAAACTTGACGGCGGTAAGTGACTTTTTAGACTCAACCTTCACGATTGCCAGGTCTGAACGTAAGTCGCGCTTGACCGTGCCATTAAGGACTGTGCCATCCGAGAGCTTGACCGTTACCTTGCCATCCTTGGCGCCTTCGACAACGTGGTCATTTGTGAGGATGTAGCCATCGGCGCGTACGATAACGCCAGATCCTACGCTTGTACCCGTGCGGGGCGCAGGCGCATCCTGACCTTGACCCTGTCCACGGCCTTGACGTCGTGGCTGACCAAAGAACTCGAATGGGTCAACGCCTTCACCATCCCCACCAAAACCGGGGATGCCACCTCCGCGGGGCGCGGTAACTTCAGCCTGAATACTAACCGTGGCTGGACCGGCGTTCTCGGCAATGTCAATAAATGCGCTTTCCAGTGAGCTGGCCGTGGCGCGGTCTTCCGCTTGGGCGCGCTTGGGGTCATCCGCCTGGAGAGGCCGGCCCGTCGAGAGGAACATCGCGATGGCGGTGAGGGAGCAGCTGATTGCAACGATCGGCAATGGCAGCTGCCGCAGACCGGTGATGAATTTCGGCATTGGGTTTCTCCTAATGGGTGATTGCGAGCCCAAAGGACATCGCTTTACCGGGTTTATACGAAACAGGCATGTAGGCCGTTCCGCGGCTGATAGGGACATCGATGCACTGAGGCTGCCCTTGTTCACATGGATAACTCTCAGGCGCACCGCCTACGGCTGACTTTGGCTTCACTTCGAGGCGGAACACAGTTTGATCAACCGGGCTTGACATCGGAAGTGGAACCATCGCCGCACGCGACACGGGAGGACCCGCATGGTTATCCTGATTGCTGAGGCGCTCAGCACCCGCCCACAAAATGACCATCGAGAGCGCTGCCGCCGCAAACGTCCGTAAGCGGAATGGCTTGCAACAAAATTCGAGAGCCGCTTGGGATGCGCTATGCTCAATCAAAGACTTCACACGGTCGCACTTGGCGGCACCGAGGTTTTTAAGCAGTGACTTAGTGCGATTTAGCTGCTCCAAATCACCCTGGCACTTGCTGCAAGCCGTGAGGTGGTCTTCCACCTCGGCGCGCTCGCAGTCTAGCAGCTCATCATCGATGAATGCAGAGAGTTTTGGTTGAATCTTGCGACACTTGAACATGGCGGTGACCAGGTGCTAGAGCGAAAAACCTTCCAAGTGCTTGCGCATCAGCTTGCGCCCACGGTGGAGACGCGAGCGAACGGTTCCAATATTGCAGTCGAGGGCTTCGCTGATTTCCTCATAAGACTTGCCTTCGATATCGGCTAGAATCACTGTCTGACGGAACTCAACTGGCAGCTGATTCAAGGCGAAGTGGATTTTGTCATCCAGCTCCTCGTGAAAAATGAGCCGCTCTGGGGAAAGCGTACTATCCGCGATTTCCATCGCAGGCGCAGCCTCGCCATCAATCATCATCGTTTCGTCCAAGGACTTGGTCTTGATACGGGAACGGCGCCGGATGTCATCCACAAACAGGTTGCTGATGATACGGAACAGCCACTTCTCAAACGGGAGATCACGGCGGTACGTGTCAAAGAATCGGAAGGCGCGCACGAATGCTTCCTGCGCCAAATCTTCGGCATCCGCATGGTTACCAGTCAAGCGGTAGGCGACGTGGTACGCCTGTCGCTGATGCCGACGCATCAGGCGCTCAAACAATGTATTTGCAGATTCTGTCATTTGTGTATCTCACAATCCTCTACGAACCGGCCCCGATGTTGGTTCCCATCGTCCATACAGGTCACTTGGTTATTATGACCAAGAATCGGGTGAAATGGTTCCAGAACATTAGGTCCGCACGCATCGCGTACATACTGTATTTTCTGACACGAAATGGCTGTCTGTCCTTCACTTGCGCATCACGCGCGGGATGACCTGCTGGTGTGTTCGGTAAGATAGACGGTTATGTCAAACGCTTACGATTTGCTGCGGAGCAGCGCACGGGACCTCATCGCGGCGACAGGGATAGCCCCTGCCGCCAGTATCCAGCTGGCAGAGCCAAAGCAGCGTGAGCTTGCTGACCTCGCATTCGCCGTTTTTACCATCGCCAAAGAGCAAGGACAGCCGGCCCCAGATGTCGCAGCGCGTATCGCGGATGCCATCCAGACAACGGGGACACTCTTCCGCTCCGTGGAAGCCGCTGGTGGTTTTGTCAACTTTAAGGTCGACACAGGAGCGCTTGCGACACAGCTGTATGCGGATATTGCCGCGGCCCCAGATGCCTTTGGACACGATCCAAGCCTTGGTGCAGGACAGACCATTATCGTTGAGTACTCCAGCCCAAACATCGCCAAAAAATTGCACGTTGGGTCCCTCCGAACCACCGTCATCGGACATTCGCTTTATAAAATCCACAAGGCCCTCGGCTACAACGTCATCGGGGACAACCACCTCGGTGACTGGGGAACCCAGTTTGGCTACCTCCTCGCGGCCATCGAAGATTGTCCGACGCCGCCTTGGGATGCTGCTGAACCTGTCGCCTCAATGATGCGGATGTACGCCGAGTTCTATCAGGCATCCGAAGAGGATCCTGACAAGAAGACCCGTGCACGCGCGTGGTTCCGTAAGCTTGAAGAAGGGGATGTCTGGGCGCGCTCCATCTGGCAAAAACTGGTCGACATTTCGATGACCGAGTTTGACACCATTTACAAGCGGCTTGGTATTTCGTTTGACACAACGCTTGGCGAGTCCTGGTTTGAGCCGATGCTCGGTCCTCTCGTCGATGATGCGATTGCTAAGGGAGTCGCTACCATCGAGGAATCAGGAGCGGTCTCCGTTCACTTTGATGACAAGTATCCGAGCTGCTTGCTGCGCAAAACCGATGGCGCGACGTTGTATCAAACCCGGGATGCCGCAACGTGCATCCACCGCTGGAACACCTACGCCCCGACGCGCAATGTTTACGTGGTCGGAGCTGAGCAGCGGCTGCACT
>CAIRTT010000622.1 GCA_903881535.1 uncultured Armatimonadota bacterium | reverse complement strand
GCGCTCATGGCTCTTCTCCCAGCACTCGCGATGATTCCAGAGGTCCATCAATCCAATGGATGAAATTTTAATCGGTATCGACTTTGGGACAAAGCGTATTGGAGTTGCGGTCAGCTCAACCAATCTTCTGCCAGCATCCCCAATCACAACCATTCACCGAAGCAAACGCCTCGGTCATGACATTGGTGAGCTGATTCGAATCGCAGGCAATCACCAAGCGACTGCATTTGTCTTGGGATTGCCTCTGCTTAAAGATGGCTCATCAGGAAGAATGGCAAATCTTGCGAGCGAGTTTTGTCGCGCCCTCGAAAAAGTAAGTCCTATCCCTGTGCATACCGTGGATGAATCATTTTCATCTGCATATGCCGATGATGACCTGTTTTCGCGTGGATTCACGGCTGAGCGTGTGACGAAACTACGCGATGCAATGGCTGCATGCCATATTATTGAAGCATGGCGCAAAGCTACCGAAAGTCGAAAATCCGCGGAGTAAAACGTGTTCTGGCAAGTCTACTTGCTGCGGTGATTATTGTTGCGATTGGTATTAGCTGGGCCGCTATGACCCCGATGACTACATCCAATGCAGTTTGGGTTCAGATTCAAGTCAAAGCTGGAGATTCCCGTCACAAAGTTGGGGAAACCTTAGACTCTAAGGGCCTGGTTCGTAGCGCATTCCTCTTTGAAAAACTGGTGGCGCGACGAGGAAACTATCAGCCAGGAACCTATCGCTTTCGGACATCCGAGCGGCCACTCAGAATCCACGAAAGGCTTGTGCGGGGAGATTTCGAACGAATTCGTGTCACGATACCCGAAGGCTTTACACTCGCGTTGATTGCCAAGCGTCTGGTCAGACTCGGAGTCATCAGGGCTGAGGAAGACTTCTTAGTACCAGCGGAACAGCATGCATCGGACTTCGTAACAGGTCTCCCTGATGACGCTACTCTTGAGGGGTACATCTATCCCGATACCTATAGCATCCCGCTAGGCTTCGATGCGAACGCCATCATTGAGCTCATGCACTCGCGCCAAAGCAAATTACTTGCGGAGCTAAACATACCAACGGATTCAGTAAAACGGCATCGCCTGCTTACCATTGCCTCGATGATTGAGCGGGAGGCCGTTACAGATCGCGATCGACCTCTGGTGGCATCCGTTATTGAAAATCGGCTTAAGAAGAAAATGCGCCTTGAAATCGATGCGACTGTTCAGTACGCATTGGGTAAGCATGTTAACCGGGTGATGTTTCGACATTTGAAAGTAGATAGTCCCTACAACACCTATCGAAAGAGGGGGCTGCCTCCAGGCCCAATCTCAAATCCGGGCCGAAAAGCGATCATCGCCGCGGCAAACCCTGCAACAACCCCATACTATTTCTATGTTCTTGGCAGCGACCGACGTAACCATGTCTTCACATCGACATATGCCGACCACCTCACTGCTATTCGAAAGTACCGTCCGATACCATGATTGTTTATCCTGATTTCAAGGTGCGCCGATTTACGGAGATTGACCAACCGTTTCTACAAACCCATGACCTGCAGGGACTATTGGTTGATCTCGACAACACATTGGTTGGTTGGCACGCGATGGACATTCCAAAAGACATCGTTCAACATGTCGCGGCTCTTCGTCGCGATGGAATTCAGCTTTGCATCACATCGAACACCTATAATTTCAACCGCTTGCGAACGCTTGCGGATGAGCTGGACATTCACTACTACGATGGCAATGCAGGCAAGCCCGGTACGCGTGGGCTACTTGCTGGTCTAAGCCAGATGGGCGTTCCTCCCCAACGTGCAGCGATGGTCGGAGATCAGCTGTTTACCGACATCAAGGCTGGAAGTCGTGCTGGCGTAAAGACAATTTTGGTGAATCCGTTGACATCACGAGACTTCATAGGGACGAAGCTTGTCTCAAGAACGCTAGAAAAGTTAGTCCTTCGTGGAGAGCACAGCCGGCCATGAATATCCTCATTCAGCATTGGATTGATGAATGGCAATCAGATCCGCTCCTCAATTCTCTCATCATTTTGCGGCGCACAGTCTTCGTAGTGGAACAGCTCTGTCCCGTTGAAGATGAACCGGATGCCAACGATCCGAATGCGCTCCATGTCTGTGCAGTACTAGATGGATACGTCATCGGATGTGCAAGGATCTTGACCGCTGATCCAAGTGTCGCGAAAATCGGGCGTGTCGCAGTGTCGCGGGATGCCCGCAAGGCGGGAGTCGGCGCATCAGTGATGCGGGCGGCTATCGAGCACATCCACACTTTAGGCTACCGGAAGGTCTACCTGGAGTCACAGACGCACGCGATTCCATTCTATGAACGCCTAGGGTTTGTTGCGTATGGGCCCGAATTCGATGACTGTAATATCCCGCATCGGAAGATGACATTGGATTTGACCGATGACAATGAATAACAATTTTACTGATTGGCGCTCACAAATTCAAGTGTCTAACAGGCTTCACCTCAACCACGCTGGTGTGTCTCCGATAAGTCAAACCGTTGCGGCTGCGCTACAAAGCTCGCTTTTGTCACAGCATCACGATGGCCCCTTACAGCAATACATCAAGATGTTTGAAGCGATACCAACAGTTCGTGAAATGTTGGCAAGCCTTATCGGCGTACCTGGTGATTACATCGGACTGACTCGTAACACAAGTCATGCGATGAGTATTCTTGCGAACGGTCTGAGCCTGCGACCTGGTTCCGAGGTTGTCGTAGCGCATGATGAGTTTCCGGGAATCGTGTACCCATGGATTCCATTGGAACGCGATGGAATTCACCTCAAACGTATTCACCCGGCTGGTGCAACGTTTACGGCAACTGACTACATCGATGCGTTTACGGCAAACACAAAGGTCGTCATTGTCTCATGGGTCCATTGGTGTAGTGGTGCAAAAAATGACATCGATCAAATCGTTAGAGTCGCAAAACAGCGTGGGATTTTGGTGATTTGCGACACGATTCAAGGTCTAGGATCGATACCCGTTGACTTTCGGGCATCAGATGTCGACTTCATCATCGGAGGGAGTCATAAGTGGCTGACGTGTCCAAGTGGACTTGGCTACATCGCCGCTTCACCGACTACCATGAGCAGCCTAAAACCTACCAATATCGGTTGGAACTCTGTCAACAACAGCTTGGATTTGGACACTCTGCGTCCCGGCGACTTAAAGGCATCAGCAGCAATTGTTGAGGAGGGAAACCCATCATTCCTAACGATTGTCGGTTCACATGCTGCTCTAACGGAACTGACATCACACGGTATAGACGCCATCGGTGAACAAGTAACATCCCTCGCTTCCACGATTGCTCAAGAGCTTCGCGCACGGGGATGGAATCTGCGCTGCGCCGTGCAGGAAACCGGACTCGTTTGTGCTGTTCCACCATCATCTGTTTTACGAATGGCCGCAAGACTCGACAGTAAAGCGATCGATATTGCGATTAGAGCAGGGGCAATACGGTTCAGCCCCCACGCCTATCAAACAATCGATGACCTTCAGCCGCTGTTTGATGTAATCTAGGATGTTTTAGGCGCGGCGTACAGGCGGGCGCCTAGGTTCTGTTCTCACTGGTGCAGGTTGATTACGTGCATTGATGATGACCTCAATCATCTCTTCAACGCTTGGCAGAATCTTAGCGGAATCAACTGGCATCTGAACGCGTACATCTTCAAATGTCACGTGCTTCGACCGATAGGCAGCATTTAGTGGGCGAAGTGTCCACGGCGGAAGTGGTTCCTCTTTATCCAACATGATATTGATGATGCGACCTTCGGTTCCGATTGACTTAATACCACATTCAGCACAGCGCATCCGAAGACGTAATAGAGCCAGTGCATTCCAAACGGGAGGAGGCGGATCTCCGTAGCGATCTTCAAATTCTTCCTGAACATGAGCAACATCTAGGCGAGTACGACACGCCGCAAGCTTTTTGTACATCAGAATACGCTGTGGCTCAGCCTTGATGTACTTTTCAGGAATCGTCGCCACGACAGGGAGGTCGACTCCTGGCATATTGAATGTCAGTTCTTCGATAGGTTCTCCCTTGGCCTCATGAATGGCATTTTCAAGGAGCTGACAATAAAGATCGAATCCTACGGCAGCGACCATTCCGTGCTGCTCGCTTCCCAAGAGGTTTCCAGCACCACGTAGCTCAAGGTCACGAAGCGCAATTTTGTAACCAGATCCGAGGTCAGAGAACTCCCGGAGTGCATCCAAGCGCTGCTCAGCAACATCCCGAACGGATTTTGAACGTGGCGTCAATAAGTAGGCGTACGCCTGCTGGCGTGAACGACCAACACGTCCTCTTAGCTGGTAAAGCTGAGCCAGACCAAATCTGTCTGCATTGTCAATAATAATCGTATTGACGTTAGGGACATCAAGTCCACTTTCAACAATCGTCGTGCAAACAAGGACATCGAAGGCCTTGTTGTAGAAATCCACCATCACATCTTCGAGAGCATCTTCCGTCATCTGACCATGTGCCACGCGTACACGAATGCCTGGGACAACATTTCGGCTAAGGTGAAAGGCGATCTGATCGATCGAGTTCACTCGATTGTGGAGATAGAAGACTTGCCCACCGCGGTCAACCTCACGGAGAATCGCTTCTTTGATCAAGCCATCATCATGAGACTTTACGTACGTCTTGACCGGAATGCGTCCTTCAGGAGCCTGATTGATGACACTCATGTCGCGAATTCCCGTCAGCGCCATGTGGAGCGTTCTTGGAATCGGCGTTGCGGAGAGTGTGATGACATCTACCTGATTCTTCAGCTGCTTCAGGCGTTCCTTGTGAACAACACCAAACCGTTGCTCTTCATCCACTATAACCAAGCCCAAGTTCTTAAACGCGACATCTTTCGACAAAAGCCTGTGCGTACCGATGACAATATCAGCGACGCCAAGCTTAGCGGCTTCGATTGTC
>CAIRTT010000621.1 GCA_903881535.1 uncultured Armatimonadota bacterium | reverse complement strand
GGTTGCACAGCTGATGGCGAGCCGGGATATGCCTGGCATCATGCATCAGCCGCGTACAGAAATCCGAAGGAGGCTCATGCCGGCCTGAATCAACGTATTCACTTGGGCCTATCTTCGGTAATAGGCGGCTAAGCCGCCATCACCGCCTCCAATGTGAGGCAACCTTCGAAGGGAAAACAAAACGAAAATGAATATCATCACTAAAGGTGCGATTGCAATCGCTGCAACTATCGCCATCTCGACCACTGCAAATGCAGACTACACATTGTTCAACGGAGTAGTGAAGGCTTACGGAAACGTTACTGAATCCGCAGGTCAGGTCACCGACGTGGGCAACTGGGAATGTTTTACATTCTTCCCAGGTACCCCTGGCTCCAACTACCTCACCACCATCGATATCGCGAATGGAACATTCGTTGTTAGTTCGATGCAGCCATTTACCAATGGCGTATATGCTCCTCCTACGTTCCTGTCTGGAACATTCACTGCGACGCAGAACACAGTAAGCGGACAGAACTTTGTCTACAACGGTCTGGTCACGTTCACAAGCGGTGATTGGATGGATGACCTTGCGCTTCAAATTGGCGATCCTAGTGCAACAACAATCAACGGTACATTCTCGACCAGTGGCGTTCTTGGAGCAAATGGCAACCCATATTTCTCCTCCACAGGTGTAAATGCATACAACTTGACTGTTGGTGTTCCAGAGCCAGGCGAATGGGCAGCCATGGGTATGCTCGCATCTGGTCTCGGTGGCCTCGTCATCCGTGCACGCCGTCGTAAGCTTGCCTAAGCACTGCTGAAAAACCCCGTCCTTCCGGCAACACCCGGAGGGACGGGGTTTTTGCATTTAAGGCAATGTTTGTGGACTCCGCTTAGACGAACACAAACTTTCAATTGCGCCACCCGAAATGGCCCCGGATAAGGTCGAATATCATCCGAACTTTCGCCTTCAGATGTCCGCTCGACCTGCCGATAACCGATGTGTATGGAATCGCAACCGTGCATCACCTCGGACGGTTCATCGGAGCAAACGCGAAATGAAAACAATGGAGCTGCCACTTTCCAAGCCCGTGCAGGCTGGCAATCCCGTCCTAGTTGGCGGGATGATCACGGCTTTCACCGCCCTGCTGGCATACATCGCCCTGCCGGCAATCCGCTTTTGGTATTGGGAATGGACGAAGCCTGAAACCTACTACGGACACGCTGTCTTCGTTCCATTTATCACCGCGGCAATCCTCTGGGTAAAACGCAAGGAAATCACTGCAGCCGGCATCACGCCAAACCTCACCGCAGGAGTGGGCGTTGCCGCAGGACTTGGAATCCTTGTGTTTGCCGCAAAAATCCAGACAGAAGCCCTCCTCTCGCTTGGTTTGTTGATGACACTTTCGTTTGCAGCATGGACGGTGCTTGGCACTCGTGTGATAAAGGGACCGCTGCTGTTCCCACTCATCTTTGCATGGCTGATGGCACCACTGCCTGGCCCACTGCTGAATGATGCCACTCAGGGGCTGCAACGCTTCTCAACTGTCGGTGCAACGGCGTTACTTAAGCTGACGATGTTTCATCCGCGCCAGGATGGCAACCTCATCCACATGGACAACTACACCCTCAATGTGGATGTCCCATGCTCCGGATTCAAGCTCCTCCTGACCCTCCTCACCTTCAGTAGCACATTCTCGTATCTGACCGATGGGCCTGCTTGGCGCCGCTGGGTTATCTTCCTCGTGAGTCTCCCGCTGTCCATCCTCGTCAATAGCATCCGGATCATGATGATTGGTGTCTCCGGGGAAATCGCCGGTGCAAGTGTCGCACACGCTTTCCACGACTGGTCGGGCCTAATCAGCCTCGTACTCTGCGCTGTTCTCCTCTTCTCGTTCGCAAAGGCAATGAAATGCAAGACCTTCGCCGGGCTTCCGCTCTTTTAGTCATCACGGCACTTGTTGCCGCAGGCGTAAACGCAACCTGGAACCCACCACCACCGCCGAAATTCAAGGGACTCAGTGCGATCAAGCAACGCATCCCAAGCGATGTCAACGGCGCAACCCGCGCTGATGACACCGAATTCGCACCGGAAGTCAAAGCAGCTCTTAGTGCCGCAGACCTTGCTGGGCCTGTGTACAACAGCCCGGATGCTGGACGTATTGATGTCCTCCTGATTGGCGGCACGGATCGCAGCGCGCTCCATGACCCACGCGCCTGTATGATTGGCGCTGGTTGGCGTCTCGAAAATGACCACACGGAAACTCTGCCAGGAACCAATGTCGATGCGCGCCTCTGTAAGATGGTCGGTGGCACCGCCGATACTGACTTTGAAGTTCTGTATCTGTATGTGGTTGACAAAACCATCATCCAGCAGGTCACGCAAATCCGGATGCAAATGCTAGCATCCGCACTGATTGGCAAAAAGGGCACGCCTGTCTGCTTCTTCCGCCTCCAACGTGCAGTGCCACGCAACCGTCCGGATGACCCGAAGGCTTCAGCTGCATTCCGTGACTTTGCCGCCACGCTGTGGAACCGCCTTGAAATTCCTGCACACCTTGTTGACAATGGCTAATCTAACATCCCCGCGGAAGCTACGGATTGCCTGTGTCCTCGATCAACAAGTGGGGCTTAAATCCCATGCCTTGAACTTGATGCAGGGTCTGAGCGAACATCCAAAAGTCGATGCAACCCTTATCCCTGTGGAATACGGCGGTGGCGACCACTGGCTGTTTCGCGTTCCAGGTCTTCCAAATGGCATCGCTGGAACCCTCTGTGCACGCAGCGAAATCGAGTGTGGCGTAGCGGCCCTTGGCGACATCGATGCCATTTTGTGGGGCAGTTGGGCTGCCAAAAGCCTCCCACACATTGTGGAGCGGTATCCGGCATTCTTTGTGATGGACATGACGCCGAATCAAATGGCGGATATGGGGGAGCCATACGGGTATACAAAGGCCCGCTCAGGTCGCTTTGCTGCATGGAAACGGCGGGCAACCGAGCGCATTTACCGTCATGGAACTGCTTTTTTCCCTTGGAGTGACTGGGTTGGCGAAAGCCTCCACCACGACTGGGATGTCCCTATGGACATCATCCACACCATCCCGCCCGGAGTTGACACGCATCGCTTTCACCCACGGCATACGGCGGAAGCAAGTGTGAATCTCAGCGCTCCGGTTGAGGTTCTCTTTGTCGGCGGTGACTTTGAACGTAAAGGTGGCCCTGGGTTGCTCGCGTGGGCGGAACGACATCTGTCAGATGTCCACCTGACGGTTGTAACACGGGATGAAATCCGCAATCTGCCATCCAATGTAACGGTTCGCCGCGGCATCGGGCCTAACTCTCCTGAGCTGATAGCCCTCTACCAAAACAGCCACATTTTTGCGCTGCCGACGGTGGGGGATTGTTACTCGATGGTCGCTATGGAAGCGATGGCCTGCGGGGTGCCCGTGGTCATTTCCGATATCGGCGGGATCGGGGACATCATTGCGGATGGCCAAACAGGCTACCTCTGCAAGCCTGGGGATACAGCTGCATTTGCGGCAAAGCTCGATACGCTCGTCGCAGATATAAACCTCCGCAACAACATGGCAGCTACAGCACGCATCCGTGCCACGGAAGCATTCGATGCCAGCAACTGTGCACACCGCTTGGGTAACATCATCGCTGAATGCCTTTCCACGCGGTCACCAGAGCTCCGTGTAGCCTGATAGATCTTGGGATTTAGATTGACGACTGGGGCTGGCCTGCCGTTGGTGGGGCGGCCCCAGCTGCAATTTTCATCAACGCATTCATCCATATTAACTGGAAAAACAGCCCTCACATTTCACGTAATGTGAGCATTGGGCTCTTCAATTCCGCTAGCCACGTGCCGATATTCCTACTAGGGACTCACTCACTGTCCTGATGGATTGGAACGCGACGTATGCATCTTGGCTTGGCATTGGAATATTCACTCGGGCACGTAACCCATGCACAAAACCTCCAGCAACAGCTGGATGGTGTTGCTGCAGTGACGCCACATGCCATTCGGTTAGCCTACGATGACAATACCCACTGGTATCAACGCCTCCCTGGGATCCGCAGTAACTGGAGCCTCCGCGCAAGCTTTGGGGCGCGTCTCTACCTCAAGCGCCATCAATCCCAATTGCAGGGTCTGTTCTTCCATTCACAAGTGACATCACTGCTTTCGGCAGATCTGATGCGGATGATTCCATCCGTGGTCTCTCTGGATGCAACCCCGTTGCAATACGATTCTCTTGGTGCGAGCTACAGCCACGCAACCAGCCCCACTGCCATCGAGGCCTTCAAGAAGAAGCTTAATACACGCGCCTTCCACGCAGCATCCCGCCTCGTCACATGGTCGGAGTGGGCCAAGGGCTCGCTCGTAAACGATTACGGAATAGATGCCAATAAAGTCATTGTCATCCCACCCGGCATAGACACCAATCGCTGGAACTTTGGAACTCGCACACCCGATGCCCACACGCATTTGCTCTTCGTGGGAGGGGACTTTTACCGTAAGGGTGGTCAGACACTCCTCGATGCCTGGCGCGGTCTGAGCACGATCACGCGCAACCGGGCAACGCTCCATATTGTTACAAAAACGACTGACATTAAAGGGGACATGGATGGCATCCAGCTCCACTACGGCCTGACGCCGAACTCGGATGCCCTCATCGACCTCTACCGGATTGCCGGCGCATTTGTGTTTCCAAGCAATGGAGACTGCCTCCCGCTTGCTGTCCTCGAAGCGCTCGCCGCGGGCCTGCCAGTCCTCACGACAAATGTTGCAGCGCTCCCCGAAGCGGTCCGGCACCTTGAGTCCGGGTTGATTCTTCCCACCGATGACGCAGCGGCGTGGACGGCTGCCCTTGGGGATGTCATTGCAGGTGCAGCGCTTCGCAAAGCCTGGGGCGCGGCCGCGCGGCAGCACGCGATTGACAAGTTTGATGCCCGTAAAAACTATGGCCGCCTCGTGGATGTCATCACGCAGTGCGCCGAAAGGAAGCTCGCAGCATGAAGGTGACGATGCTTGTGCCATCCTACCGGAAGGTGGCGATTGCGGGTGCTGTCCAAAGCGATGCGCATCCTGACATGGACTACGATGCCCTTGAGCGCACATTGGTTGACATCAATAACGCAGCTGTGTCATTTGTCGACTTTGCTGCTCTTGATGCCTGCAAGGATCCACGTGTTCAGCTTGTAACAATGCTTCTAGGCCGGGATGCCGGTCTTGCAGCGCTTGGCTTTTTCCACCATTCGCGGGGTGTTGATTGCATCTTTTCGAATAGCGAAAGCATCAGCATGCCGCTGTCCTTGATGTTCCGGATGTCCACCGCGAAGCGCCCCGGGCATGTTGTGATCTGCCACCGGCTCAGCACAGGCAAGAAAAAGCTCTTCTTCAAGACCCTGAAAGTCCACAAGGAAATGGACCGGCTGTTCGTTTATGCGGACATCCAACGTAAGTACGGCACGGATGTCCTTGGAATCCCAGCCGAAAAGCTCACACACATCCACTTTCATGCGGACACAGACTTCTATCGCCCTGATAGCAGCCGTCAAGGTGTAGCCAATCAGATCAGCGCTGCGGGGCTAGAGTGGCGGGATTATCCGACATTGATCGGGGCTGCCAAGCGTCTGGATTCCCTTGATTTCCGCCTTGCGGCGGCAAGTCCGTGGTCAAAGCACACAAACGAGACGGAGCGGACGGAGCTTCCGGCAAATGTTGCGGCGCGGCGCTACGAGTATGGGGAGCTGCGAGAGCTGTATGGCTCGAGTGCTGTGGTGGCATGCCCGCTCTATGAGACCGATTTTCAGGCTGGAATCACCAGCATTTTGGAAGCGATGGCGATGGGCTGCGCGGTGGTCGCAACACGGACAACCGGGCAGACAGATGTCATCGAGGATGGAGTAACAGGGCTGTATGTCGACCCTGGGGACGTTGATGGCTGGTGCCGGTCATTGGAACGCCTAACCCGGGATACAGCCTTACGGGAATCGCTCGGCGCAAATGCGCGGGCGTGGATTTTGAACCATGCAAGCCTAGCGCTTTGGGTGCGTCAAATATCATCGGAAATCGCCAAATTTGGTGTCGCTAGTACATCTTGGCAAGCTAATTGCAAGCACTTTGCTGCAGGAGAAAAAGTATGAACAAATTTGTAGGTATTGGACTTGGAATCGTCGCTGCTGGTTCACTCGCAGGAAATGCGCTCATGTTCCAGCGCT
Source organism: uncultured Armatimonadota bacterium (assembly GCA_903881535.1). GTDB lineage: Bacteria > Armatimonadota > Armatimonadia > Armatimonadales > Armatimonadaceae > CAIRTT01. The sequence continues at coordinate 6,213 of CAIRTT010000621.1, read as the reverse complement.
ATTCGAGTGCTAAGCCGGTTGTTTCGATGGGCTCGGATGCCGTTAGCATCAAGGACTTCCGTGATCGTCTTGAAGTCGTTTCCGGCAAGCAGGTTCTGACGAAAATGGTCCTTCGGTCCATTGTTATGACCGAAGCCAAAGCCAAGGGAGTTGCTCCTACAAAGGCGGATGTCGAAGCGCGTATCGATCTGATGAAGCGTGCGAACGTCAACGGCATCGCAGCGGCCATGAATGATCCAAACCAGAAGTACATTGTGGAAGAGGATGTCGAAACGGACATCGCCCTTGAAAATGTGATCACGAATGGCGTCCCGGTCACCGAGACCGCCCTCCTTGAGTTCTTCCGGAAGAACCAAAAGGTCTTTGTGTTGCCTGATCAGGCAAAGACCACGATTGTGCTTGCGCAGAACCCGGTGGATGCGACAACGGCATCCCGCTTGATGCAGCAGAAGTCTCCAAAGATCGATGCGGCTACCATCGCTCGTACACCTCGCCTGGCCGTTCTAGGCTTGACGGCATCCGTGGATTGGAACAAAATCTCTCCTGACTTCCGCAAGCAGCTGATTGCCAAGGTCAATGCAACGCCTGCAGGTGGCGTGTTCCAACTGGACATCCCAGCCAAGGGTAAGGATAAGCCAGGGACGATGATTGTACGCCTCGAGACGAAGGGTGCCGCTGGAGTTCCACCGCTTGCGCAGATCCGACCGCATGTTGAGCGCCAGTTCAAGCTGCAGCAGGCCGCTATCCAGGGACGCACCAAACAGGTCGTTCTAGCAGAGCTTTATAGCGCAAAGCATCCAACGATCGAGGTGTCAAAGTACTCCCCGTGGTTTGCCGAACTTGAAAATGCAAGCGCTAACCTGCAAAAGGGTGTCAAGACAGCCAATAAGTAAATGTGCGGGGGATTTTTCCCCCCTTGGGTCTTTGGAGAAAATTATGAAACTGCACTCATCCGCGTACGCTGCACTTGGACTTGGCATCGCGCTTGGCTTCCCGACAACGGGCGTACAAGCACAAACGGCGCCTCAATCGAGCAGCCAAAGTGCGTACAAAATCGGCCCCGGCGATACGATTCAGGTTCTCGTCTTCGAGAAGCCTGAGCTCAGCCGCAATATTGTTGTTCCACCCGATGGAAAGATTACCTACACCTTCCTCGGTGAGCTGCAGGTTTCTGGAAAGTCGATTGAAGAAGTTCGTCTGATGGTGACGGAAGGCTTGAAGAAGCAGCTGCTCAACCCGATTGTAACGGTCGAGCTTTCTACACGTATCAAGCCAGAAGTCAGTGTTCTCGGAGCGGTGCGCCAGTCCGGTAAACAGCCTCTCCAGGATGGTATGCGCCTCCTTGAGCTCGTTGCAACTTGCGGAGGCCTCACGGTCAACCGACCTGAGTGGGTGACAGCGACTGTGGTACGTACCGGCGGACGCAAGGTCGTGATTGACATGATCAAGCTGATGACCGGGGATGAGCAGCAAAATATACTCCTCGAGCCAAACGATGTCATCCTCTTCCGGGAGGTGGATATTCGTTCGTTCTCGATGATGCTCATCGGTGAATGTAAGAAGACCGGCATGGTTGAAGTGCCTAAAAGTGGCAGCATCCTTGAAATCGTGCAGTCCGTTGGTGGCTTCAATCCAAAGGCATCCCTGGGCAATGCCCGCTTGACCCGTGATGGCAAGACGGTCACCTTGGATCTACGCAGCGTGCTTGCAGATGGCACAGTCAAGGTCATCGGGGATGGCAAGGGAGTTATCAATCCTGCATCGCCTACTGTCAAGCCTGGGGATGTCCTCATGGTGGACACGTACGAAACAGTCTTCACAGCCTGGGGCGGTGTGAATCGTCCTGGACGGATTGAGTTTCCTGAGAGTGGCCAGCTATCCGTCGTGGATGCGTTGGTGCTTGCAGGAGGTCCTGGTCAGTTTGCCGACCTCAAGAATGCAGCAATCCTTCGTCCAAAGGATGGTTCCAATGATTGGGACACGGTTTATGTAGACCTCCAGGGACTCGTAAAGACCCCTGATCCAAAGGCTGCAAACAAGAAACCTGACAAGAATGCAGCTGCAACTCCTGTCAAGCCTGCCGGAGCCGAACTGACACTTCGCCCAAATGACATCCTCTTTATTCCTGTCAAGGATCCCGATAATCGTAAAAGCTTCGGTTTACGGGATGCCATGCAGATGTTTATGTTCGGTGGCTTCCTACTCCGCTAAGGACAGATTAATGCAGTATCAACGTAACCATATTCTCTATCGCGTCCTGGATGGATTCTTCCGGAACTGGCTAGTCTTTGTCATCACCTTGGTTGGTGTAACAAGCGTAGTCGGTTCCGTCCTGATCGTCCGGTCCGCGAAGTTCGTAGCGGAAGCTAGAATCCGGATTTCATCTGAAGACGTCAATGCCGCAAACAAGGCACTTGGCTTCCAGGAAAACAACGGATGGAAAACGCTCTCGGACATCAATGCATCTCGCTTCGGTGACCTGATGCGTGACACGCTTCCTGGTGGCTTCCTTGACCGTGTGGTCAAGGGTGCAAACCTGGCAAGGCCGATCAATACTGACCCCCGTGCAAAGGATGCACGCTTTGAGGAATTCCGCAATGCGGTCTATTCAAATGCGCTGAGTTCCAATGTTCTCGAAATCGGGATGACATGGGTGGATGCAACCGAGTGTGAGCTGCTTGTGAACTCACTGCAACGCGAGTTCATCAACCAAGTCGCACAGGATAACTCCGCTGCCTATACGAACACCATCACCTTTCTTGACAGCCAGATCGAAGCCTATCGTGACCGCCTCAAGGGAAGCGAGAAGGCGCTGGTCGACTTCAAGCAGGCACATGCCGGGCTCAATCCTGACAGCATGACCGCTATCATCGACCAGGTCACTAGCCTCAAGATGCAGCGTGACAACCTCGCTATCACCCAGCGCGATTCTGACCTCCGTCTGCAACAGCTGCGTGAGCGCCTCCGTAGCGTAAAGCCAGTCTCTGTACTTGAGCAAAAGGTCGGCTCTGACCCGGCACTGTCCGATCTCCGCCGTCTAGTGGAAGACCGTGCACGCCGTATCCGTGAAGGCTGGACACCATCGAGTGCTGTCGTCACCGAGCTCGACTTCAAAATCAAGTCGATCGAAGGTGAAGTACGCAAGCGTCAGGCATCTGATCCAACCAACTCCCGAAACATCCTTGATACAACCCTTACGGACAACCCTGAGTACAACCAGCTCCAGCAGCTGATCGTCGAAGCCAACATCTCTGGTCAGACACAGCGTGCTCAAGTGGCACAACTTGATACCCGTATCGGTCAGTATGAGGGTGAGATTTCAAAGCTTCCTGCTGATGAGCGTGTACTAACGGAAAAGACCCGTGACTACAAGCTGTTGCAGGGCCAGTTCGAAGACCTCTCCGAGCGTCGTCAACAGGCACAGATCAAGAAGGATCTTGGTGAAGTCACAGCAGCATCCCAGTTCAACACCATGAACCTGGTAGCTGCGGAGTCCACCGCCAACCTTAAGAAGAAAATCCTGACGATTGCAGCAGCCCTTGCCCTTGGACTCTTCCTCGGACTGGTCCTGGTAGTAATCCGGGAGTGGATGGACCCGTCCATCCGGTACGAAGCGGATGTCGAGCGTCTCCTTGGAGTCCCGGTTCTCGTCAGCCTGCCGGAATCCCAGCAGCTACGCTTCCAGGCAACCAAGGTAGCCAGCATGGCCATCTCATCCAAGACGGAAGGTAAATAATATGGACCGCATCGATAACGACGCAAGTCTCCGCGGAGGATCATCCATCGAGTTGGTCACTGTCAGCAACCCTGACAGTGACTCCAACAAACAGCTGCTGAACCACGATGATGAATCTCCTCTCATCCGGCCACAGCTGCGCTTCGAGCGTACCAATGACCGCTTTGTGCACCTGCACACGGCGGTCGAGTACCTCGCGACACCGGCTGCGATTCGTACCCATGAGCTGATGGACCGCTCCCTTTTTGACGGCCAGCAGAGCGTCATCATGGGAGTTACATCCGCCGTCGCTGGTGAAGGTAAGTCCACGATTGCGCTTCACCTCGCGATGAGCATCGCCAAGAACAGCTTCAAAAAAGTCTGTCTCATCGACCTCAGCCTATCCCGCAGCACCCTGGCGGATCGCCTGGGTTGTGCTGGGACGACGGGTATTGTCGATGTCCTCGATGGCGAAAGCAACACGGTTACGACGATCCAGTCTGAGGAGTGCAAGGGCTTTTACTTCATCCCAGCAGGCAAGGATTCCGACAATCCAAACCGCATCGCACGCTCGCCATACATCACCGAAGTCTTTGCCGCATGCCGCGAGCTCTACGATGTGATTGTTGTTGAGCTGCCATCCGTGGCCAGTGGAAACGTTTTGCCAATCAAGCCATACATCGATGCAATGATGATGGTCGTCTGGTCCGGTGTGACACCGCGTGAAGTCGTGCATTCATCCCTTGAAAAGCTTGGCCGTGACAAGGTGATGGGTGTTGTGATGAACCGTTCGAAGGACCATGTGCCAACGGGCGTTCGTAGCATGTTCCGAGTCTGATCTCCTGAGTTGAAGTGACATTTATGAGCACCATCGCTGGAATTATCACCCTCCTGATCGCCGTTCCCACCTGTATTGGGAGCGGCTATCTCTTGTTTATCCTCATCAGTGCAGCCACTGCGCCAAAACGCAAAAGGACAGTCACTGCAGGGGCATCCCTGCTTAGCGCAACAGTTGTGATCCCTGCGCACAACGAAGAGGATGTCATTTCAGCGACTCTGCAGTCCCTTGCGGCTGTTCAGCCTCCATTACCGGTTGTGGTGATTGCCGATAACTGCACGGATCGCACAGCGCAGCTTGCGCGGGATGCCGGGGCATTTGTGATCGAACGTCAGAACAAAGCGGAGCGTGGCAAGGGTTTTGCGCTTGCATTTGCATTCGATGTTTTGATGAACGGTGCTGGCAACGCATCTGAAGTTCGCGGCGCCGGCGCGGATGCTTACATTGTTGTGGATGCCGATACACAGGTTCAACCTGATTTTGCGGTACGCCTCCTTGCTGAGCTCCCGGATGACCCATCGGTCCCGGCGGCTGTCCAGGGACGCTACGGAGTGATGAATGGTGGGGATGGCTGGCGTGCAGCTCTCATGTCCGCGGCGTTTGATCTTGTAAACCATATCCGCCTTCTCGCAATTGATAACGCGGGTGGCTGTCTTGGGCTTAAGGGCAATGGGATGGCGTTTACCCGCGGGTGTCTCGCCCAGTACCCGATGTCCGGGCGGTCTGTGACGGAGGATTTGGACTACGCGATGGACTTGATGCAGCATGGCGGCATCCGGGTTCAGTATGCGCCGCATGCGTTTGTCTGTGCTCAGATGCCAGTGACTGGCGATCAGGCGCGTAGCCAGCGCCAGCGCTGGGAGGGTGGGCGCTACCGCGTGGTGCGCTCGCGTGCTCCGCAGCTGCTCAAGGCGTTGATTTCAACGGGTGATCTCCGCTTCCTTGGCGCGATGTTTGAGCTTCTGCAGCCGCCGCTTGCCGAGCAGGTTGCAGGATGCATCGGACTGAGTGGCCTCGCGATTCTTTGTGTACTCCTCGGCAGTCCATTGGCTGGAATTGCGATGATGGCTACCGGGTTCAGTGTGGTTTCTGTGCTGATGTATGTCTTTTTTGGCCTGGGAATCGCAGGAGCCAAAAAAGAGACCTTCAAAGCGCTTGCCTTTGCGCCGATATACATCGTGTGGAAGCTTGTCCTCTACGCTGTCGGACTGATGTCTGAGCGTCGATCGGGTAAGGCAGACACCGGTGGGGCGGATGCGGAATGGGTGAGAACCAGCCGAATCAAGATTCCTATCGCAGATGAGAGAACAAACCCATGAATTTGTGCATTTCCATTCTTTACGGCGTCTCTGCGATTGGCCTCTTGACGAAGCGAATCGGTAAGGGAACCCTTTGGGCCATATTCCTGTGGATTCTCACATGTGTCGTCTTCACGTATATCAAGGATTAGGCAGCTCGCAGGACGCAACCCCATGGCCGTACAACAACCAACATCGGATCCGCAGAAGCCAGCCTTCAGTGCAATCCCATCACCACTTCTCGAGCTGCTCCCGGATGCCGGAGCCTTTGCAAACAATGTAAAGCGCTCAAAGTTCATCGGGGTCATTTGGGCCTTGCTGCTCTCCCTGGTCTGCGGGGGACTCTTTGTCCTGTTGGACCT
>CAIRTT010000620.1 GCA_903881535.1 uncultured Armatimonadota bacterium | reverse complement strand
GGGGTTCTCACGGTAGATGTTAGTGCTCATAGTGATGGTCTCCAAAATGTTGGGTGTTCTGTAACGTGTTGAAACTAGATATTGACTCTGCTCTGGGGTGATGTTCCGGAAATCGAACGGTGAATAATTCTGCTGGCCAGTGTTGTTTGGCAGCTGTGTGCACCTAGTTGCTGATGCACACAACCACCAGAGATTACACAGGTGCCTAACTTAGGAGTTTGACCAAGACGTTCGTGCCGGCTTTGATCTCTTGCAAGCGGCTGCTCGGAGTACTGGTCCCCGGGGCGAGGAAGCCACAGTCACTCCAGGCCGGGTTGCTTGGCGAGAAGTCGACTTCTGAGAGACGGATCGTGATGTCTTCGATATCGTCATCGGAGAGTTCACCACCATTCACCTTGTAGATCTCACCGAGAGCCCCGGCGATAGCCCGCAGAGTTACGGATGAGAAAAGAATGTTCTCTGTACGAGCAATCTGAAGATCCAAAGTTCCGTGGCTGGCTTCTGCGAGTTCGAGACGTGCGCTCCCCAAGATGTCGAACAGCACTTGTGCCCTGTTGAGAATGTTTTCCTCAGCACCTGTCGTGATGGCTCGGCTCTTGGCGAATTCCGGCTGTAAACGCTTCAGAGCATCAAAAATGCCACCAAGCGTCCACACCTTATCGCTCTTAGCAGTGACGCTTGCACGCTCTGTTTCGACGATGCCTTCGAGAAGCGGATGCTCATCGATAATGCGATTTGCCGCACGGGAGTATGGATCTCTCGAGTTGAACCGCACATTCACAGCCTTTGAAACGACTTTAGGAGTCGAGTTCATATCGGAGAACATTTGCCGACGCTTGTGAACATCAGCCTCAACGTAAAGCAACATCGCACTGTTGTCCGTCGAAACGCTCTCAAGTTGATTGATTGCATCTTTTAGCGCATGGCGTCGATGTTGACCATCCAGTGATCGAACTGTCGAATCAAGCGGGATGTGTAGAAGGCCGATATTGTCAGCGATGTTGCTTGATTCAAAGCGGCATTCGCTATCAACAGCGAAGGTCATCGTGCCGAGGACGTAATCCTCTGGGTTCGAAACGATGTACTTCGTGATCTTTGCTGCGTGAGCAGGATCGAGAGCACGCTGGGACTTCTCGGATTCAGGCTCGAGGTTTACCGCGAAGAACGATGTCAACGTCTTGTTCTTGACCATCAACTGGTAGAACGTACGATCTCCCTGCTTACCGACGATTGCTGGAATGGCTATTGCTGCTTCATTCATAGTGATTTGTGAACTCCTTACCGGCCGCCCCGGCTTGTTGTTTATCCGCCTACGATTACTAATCGCCGCCGAGTCCAGGTCTGTGACATCCAACTGGAAAAATACTGTTTACTTTTTCCGGAACCGCCGTTGTCAACCTGTCTAACTGCGACTTACATAAACTAATCTCTGCGAGGGGTAATGTTGTGACATCTGGACTGAAACTTTTTTCACCGCCAGTCAGCGATGCCTTACTAGATGTCCTTGCCCCTTGTTTTGACTACACTGATAGAGTCATTCGAGAACGTCGATTCGTGACATCCATGGACAAAAAGAGACACCAGTCCATCACAAAGAAAATTGCCTGGCGGTCACCCTTGCAGGCATCTCATTCCGTGATAACCTTGAAGGCTCGCTTCATGGTCGGAGCAACTTAAGCTCTGAACTTGTTATCGTTGAGCCTCGGGATGGCGCGCTCCCTTGGCAAAGTCAACGCCTTTAGGAAACAACCATGTCCCGTATTGATATAAATGCGCTCGCAGCAAAACTGATTGCTCACCAGAATCGTACGAAAGTCGCCGTGTCGACATCCAAACACATCGAGAACTTGAAGGATGATCTGGCAACAGGTGCATTACGTTTTGCAACTGCGAAACTTGGAAAGGATCTTGGCTACCAACATCCAAACATCGATGACATCGCACAAACTGCTGTTACAGACTTCATCAAAACCGTTGAGAATGCAACATCACACACAAATCCAACTGGCCTTCTAGGAACGATTGTTGACCGTCGTAAGTTTGATTACTTCGAGGCAACCAAGCGACAGCCAAAGTTAGCAGAAGTAGAAAATGAAGATGCTTTGGAGCGTCTCAGCATCATCCAACCTGAAATCCCATTCTTCCTGACAGTCACATCACAGGTACTTGATGCGGTTGAAGATGGGCGTATTAAAGGTCGCTACGCTGCCGGCATTTTTATGATGCTGGATGATGAAACCAATCTTGATGCCACCGACCGTCAGGCTTGTAAACGCGCTCGGGAAAAGCTGCGTGCTGTCTTCGGTGAGGACTACATGATGTGGGGCTGAGGGAATTACAATTCAGTTAAGCAAACGGTTACTCGTAAGTCCTAACCGCTATAGGTCTCCACGAACCTCATCCCCCACACGCTGATAAACACTGTTCTCACGGGTCATCAGCTTCTCGGTGATGAGGAGGCGGCGGAGCGTCGCGACAT